>JAZOUN010000104.1:0-3553 GCA_045658165.1 Acutalibacteraceae bacterium | reverse complement strand
CCGATTGCAGTACCGCCTGCTGCAGTGATTTCATCTGCAACAGCCTTTGCAGAATCTTCATTAAGATCAAGAACTGCAACTTTTACACCCTGTGCTGCAAGGTCCTTTGCAAAACCTGAACAAAGAACTCCACCGCCGCCTGTTACAACTGCAACTCTGCCGTTTAAGCTTGTATGATTAAACATATTATCACCTTTTTTATTGTACAATGTAAATTGTGTTAATTATTGGATTACGATATTGCTCTCACCGTAAATCTGTTTCTGAACATACTGTGCGGAATATGGATAATCTACCATCCACATCCATGAGTTACCGTTATAAGCTTCTCTTGCACTTTCGGGAGGAGCTTCCATGGAATAAACCTGGAAATTATACCATTTTCCGAGAATAGCATTTGTTCCCAATGAAATAATCTTTGTTGAGGGACAGTCTGTGTAGATATATTCACCCAGTGTCTGAACAACATCATTAAGATCACTTATACTGAGAGTTTTACTCTTCTTGATTATAGCATTTATAACTTTACGCTGATTTTCTGTTCTGTGTACGTCACCGGTTGCATAAATTTTTCTCATTCTTGAATAAAGAAGAGCCTGTTCTCCGTTAAGAACTACGTTTTCACCAACGGGAACACCGTAAATTTTACCGTAAGATTCCATTGCTTTTGCTTCGGTTTCAGTAATATTAAGATTTATACCGCCGATAGCATCAATTACCTTTTCAAAAGCAGTGAAATCAACAGCAACGAAATAATCAATGTCTATTTTGTAGTTATTTTCAATTGCATTTATAAGACAATCGGCACCGCCGTTGGCATAAGCAGCATTGAGTTTTGAATAATAACCTTTTCCGGTGGAAGTTTCAAAGTAAGTATAACTGTCTCGCAGGAAAGAACAAAGAGTGATCTTTTTATCTTTTTTATTTACGGAAGCGAGCATCATAACGTCACTGTTACCTTTCATACTTCCGTTTCTTCCGTCAAGACCGACGATAATAACATTGAGAACATTTTTTGAACTCATATGATCTCCGCCGTTGGTATACCAGTTTTTGAGTGTTGATGAAACATCTGAATTATCACGGATTGCTGTAATTATATCGTGATATTCTTCTTTTTCATCATCTGAAAGCTCATCGAAAAGAACATTGTCGTTTGTATTATCACCTTCATTGTTATCGTCGGTGTTTATAAAGTTGATACCCACTGAATTCATGTAGATAGTTACACCGGCGAAAACAAGAATAAATAAACCGAGTAAAACTGCAACAACATTAATTATTGTTTTTTTGAGTTTATTGTTCTTTCCTCTGGGAATTTCAATTACTTCACTTATATCATTTCTTTTTTCCATATCTTTATCCTCCGAACAGCAATTTATTCTTCAGAGTTTTCCTGCTGTGTTTCTTCGGAATTTTCATCCGCTTCTTCATCAGAATGTTCAATATTTGTAAGAGTTACTACTCTTTCGCCTTCCTTGACTTTCATTACGCGTACACCCTTTGAAGGTCTTGCGAAAATGCTGATGCTGTCTGCAGGAATACGGATAATTACACCATCAGAAGAAATAATAATTATATCTTCATTATCATTTACAACTCTGAGGGCTGAAACATCGCCATAAGTTTCTGTTCTGTAGTTAATAAGACCTAAACCGCCTCTTGACTGAACTCTGTAATCACTACCCATGCTTCTTCTGCCGTAACCGGTTTCACTGACTGTAAGAATTATACTTTCATCAGTAATAATATCCATACCGACTACTTCATCACCGTCTTTAAGGCTTATAGCTCTTACACCTCTTGCAGTTCTGCCGATGGGACGTGCATCATTTTCATTGAAACGGATTGACATACCCTTCTTTGTTGCAAGAAGAATATCATCGTTGCCGTGAGTGAGTTTTACCCATGCAAGTTCGTCGTCATCATCAAGATTGATAGCAATAATACCTGTTTTACGGATTGTTCTGTACTCTGAAAGAGCTGAACGCTTGATGATACCCTTTCTTGTGAACATGCAAAGGAAGAGTTCTTCTTCATTTTCATCTCTGGGAATACGGATCATAGCAGAAACTTTTTCATCTGCTTCAAGAGGAAGAAGATTTACAATATTCATACCCTTACTTGTACGGCTGCCCTCAGGAATTTCGTAACCCTTGAGTCTGTATGCCTTACCCTTTGTGGTATAGAACATTATATAGTCATGAGTTGAGCAGGAGAACATTGTTTCTGCAAAGTCTTCTTCTCTTCTTGTCATACCTATAACGCCCTTGCCGCCACGTCTCTGAATCTTATAAGTATCAACAGGCTGACGTTTGATATAACCCATTGTTGTAAGAGTGAAAATACAGTTTTCTTCAGGAATAAGGTCTTCAATATCAACCTCACCGCTGATATTCTGAATTTCAGTTCTTCTGTCATCACCGTATTTATCCTTGATTTCTGTAAGTTCTGCTTTGATGATTTCAAGAACCTTTGAGTGATTTGAAAGAATTTCGTGATATTCGGCAATTTTAGCTTTAAGATCAGCCATTTCATCTTCAAGCTTCTGTCTTTCGAGACCTGTAAGCTGACCGAGACGCATCTGAACGATGTGTGTTGCCTGAATTTCATCGAAACCGAAGTTATCCATCAATGCCTGTTTACCTTCCTGAACACTCTTTGACTGTTTCAGTACTGCAATAACTTCATCGATGATATCAAGAGCTTTGATAAGAGCTTCAACAATGTGTGCTCTTTCTTCTGCCTTACGGAGTCTGAATCTTGTTCTTCTTGTGATAACATCGCACTGATGATTGATGTAATGATTAAGAATCTCTTTAAGAGTGAGGATTTTAGGCTCACCGTTAACGAGTGCAAGAAGAATTACACCGTAGCTAATCTGAAGCTGTGTATATGAATAGAGCTGATTGAGAATAACCTGGGGATTTGCATCACGCTTGAGATCAATAACCATATTCATACCGTCACGGTTTGAATAGTCATTGATATCTGAAATACCTTCAATTCTCTTATCCTTAACAAGATCAGCAATTGACTCAATGAGTCTTGCCTTGTTTACCTGATAAGGAAGCTCTGTTACGACAATTTTATACCTGTCATTTTTACCTTCAACAATTTCAGCTCTTGCTCGAAGCTGAATTTTGCCTCTTCCGGTAGCATATGCTGCTCTGATACCTGATTTACCCATAATTGTACCTGCTGTGGGGAAATCGGGACCTTTGATATGTTCCATAAGTTCCGCAACAGTTGCATCGGGGTTGTCCATAAGACAGAAAAGAGCATCTACTGTTTCACGAAGGTTATGAGGGGGAATATTTGTTGCCATACCTACGGCAATACCTGTTGAACCGTTTACAAGAAGGTTCGGGAACTTTGAAGGAAGAACTGTGGGTTCCTTGAGACGGTCGTCGTAGTTTGACATGAAATCGACTGTTTCTTCGTCGATATTTGTAAGCATTTCAAGAGAGAGTTTACTCATTCTTGATTCTGTGTATCGGTAAGCAGCCGGGGGGTCACCGTCAACTGAACCGAAGTTACCGTGACCGTCAAC
>JAZOUN010000103.1:0-14251 GCA_045658165.1 Acutalibacteraceae bacterium | reverse complement strand
GTTGAAGACCACAACGTTATTGGCGGTCTCGGCTCAGCTGTTGCTGAAGTTATGGCTGAAGCAGGTAAAGGTTGCGCATTCAAGAAGCTCGGTCATCAGGATAAGTTTGCTCCTATCGGTCTCCACGAGGATATCATGAATGCTGTCGGCACCGACTCAAACGGTAACATCAATGCTGTAAGAGAAACAATGAAGATGGACTTCGAAGAAGACGACAACTGGGACGACGAAGTATAATCTTTTAAGGAGGAACAAAAAATGGCTTCAAGAGAAGAATTTTTAACCAATAAAATTTTTATGAATGCCGTATTGCCCCTTTTAAAGGTCATTGTTGCAGATACACCGTCACTTGCTAAAAAGTTCAAGGCAGTTCACTGTGTTTATCAGGTAAGTGCTCTTGATCCCGAAGCTCCCGAAGGAAAATATGCAACTCATTTTCAGGTTAACTCCGATGAATGGGTAATACACACAGAAAAAGTTGAACCCAAGCCCATGGTTGAGCTTGAGTTCCAGAGTGTTGAGGCTATGAACCTTTTCTTCAAAGGTAAAATCGGTCCCAAGACTCTCCCAAAGATGAAAGGTCTTGTTAAAAATACAGGTGCTTTCGTTGCATTTATGATGGCTCTTCTTAAGATGTCATCAATTCTGACTGCAAAAGAACCCCCTGAAAAGGAAGAAGACAAGCGACTTATGGTTAAGTGCTATTTCTACCTTCTTTCAAGCGGTATCAGCCAGCTTAACAAGAACGGTCACGAAGAAATTCACGAATGGGCAAAGAAGAGCCCCGACCGTGTTTATGCATGGGCAGTCAATGACGAACCCTCAGTTTCTGCTTACATCCGTGTAAAGGCAGGTAAGACAAGAGCAGGAAGAGGCACTTACAAGAGAGCACTTCCTTTCTTCACAATGAGATTCGATTCATTCGACAGTGCACTCGGCATTCTTATGCAGACAGCAGATATGCTCGACTCCACAAGAAGCGGCAAGCTTATTATGGACGGCGCACCCGAATTCGGCGCACAGATCGGCGACTTCATGATGCAGGTCGGCGCAATGGCTCAGGGATAATTCATTATATAATTAATAATCACCCGAGGAAGATTACTCTTCTCCGGGTGATTTTTTAGTGTTTTTTTATTATGATTATTTGCAAAGCATTTTTACACAGTCTTCAAATCCGCCTTTTACAATTTCTGACGATTCTGCAAGCATAAGGTTCAGCGGATAGCCGAAATCCTCCACAGCCCTGCCTTTTTCATCAACAGTGCCGTATTTTTCAATAAGAGTTGCTGTATCATCAATGTAAATACAGATTTTCTTGTTTTTTGCTTTGCCGTAGCCGATTTCAAAGGCTGTACCAACATCCATTTCGCCCCTGAACTCGTTTCCGTTTGCAATTATTACATCAGCTTCGTTTATAAGGTTTACATTGCCGGAATAAATTTCAGCAGATGAATCGCATTCGTTATCAAGAGGATACAGACCTGTATGGCCGTACTTTTTGCAGATTTCTTTATATTTTCTGCCGATTTCTACGGCATCTTTTTCAAAAACATCGGGACCTGCAATATAAATTTTCATTTTTTCACCTGAAAGTTCCTTAAGTTTATTTTTTATAGAAATAACCGCATCATACGGGTTTTCAATTTAATAAAAAGTTGCCACGGGATCTTCGGGTGCATTTGTTTTAGCAACCTCAATTGCAGTAAGAACGGGACCTTTTCTGCCGTAAAGCTTATTGAATCTTATTTCAATTGAAGCGGTAAGCCATACCCAATCTGCATTTTTAAGGGTATTGCTTCCATCCCACTTTACAAGCATACCGCAATATGTTATGTCATCTGCACAACATGTCATAATATGTCTGCCGCATACAAATGTGTTTTCGGGGAATTTGGGGTTTACTGCGCATATGCCTTTGAATTTGACCTTTTTACCGTTATACTGTTTCATATTTTCCATAATATCACGATAAAGCAGTGCAAAATCCTTATCTTCCACCTTTATAATTTCCGCATCGACATCAAAAGGCAGGGGATCTTCAATATCATCAAATTCACTTGAGCCGTCTTCATATTCGTAAACTATGTCACAACGTCTTGAAACACCTCTTACAATCTGATGATAAAGCATTTTTTCAACGTCATTTTTGCAGCGGTTGAACACAACAAGTTCGCATGAATTGAGTTTATCATAAACGAGTGATCGCATATTTGCGTTATAAGATAAAAATGTTGTTGCATCTGCAAGGAACATAGTCTGATAAACTGTCCAGTTTTCGGGCATTGCATCAAACAGATCCCCGAGAAGCCACATACCGTTGTATTCTACCATAACACGGTCTGCATGAATTTTATCTGCCCATGCGGCAAGGCTTTCACGTGTGAGTTCTTCCTTTTCTTCAACCATTTTTATATGGACGTTCTGACCGTAAAAAGAAGAAGGGTCAAACTCCTCTTCACCCTCTTCACAAACGAGAAGAAGTGTCTTTTCGCCCGTATTGAAACGGCTGTCCTCAAGAGTTTCCTGCATAAATTTTGTTTTTCCGCTTTCAAGGAAACCTGTAAAAATATAAACGGGAATTTCTCTGTTTCTCATATTTTACACCCCGAACAATTCTTTTAATGCGTTTTCATCGATTTTTGAACCGATAACACATATTCTGCCTGTTACACCGGCACTACCGGAACGAACATCAGATTCATCGGGAACATAGTCAAAATGAATCCACTTACCGTCTGCACCGGCAACAATTCCCTTTGCACGAAGCACCATTCCGTATTTGTGAATATCTTCAAACGCTTCAAGACAATTTCTGATTTCGTCTTCTGTGAACTTTCTTGCAGTTTCTGTACCCCAGCTTGAGAAAACTTCATCTGCATGATGATGGTGATGATGATCGTGGTCATGGCAACCGCAGTTACAGTGTTCATCGTGGTGTTGATGCTCATGATGATGTTCATGTTCGTGATCGTGGCATCCGCAGTCACAGTGTTCATCGTGGTCGTGGTGGTGATGTTCATGATGATGTTCATGTTCATGATCGTGGCATCCGCAGTCACAGTGTTCATCGTGGTCGTGGTGGTGATGCTCATGATGATGTTCATGTTCATGATCGTGACAACCGCAATCACAGTGTTCATCGTGATCGTGGTGGTGATGTTCGTGCTCATGCATAAGTTCACTCAGCTGATCTGAAACAGTGTCTTTTCTCTCAATTGCACGGGCAATCTGCTTGCCGTCGAGCTGTTCCCATGGAGTTGTGATTACAACTGCATTTTCGTTGTGTTTTTTTACAAGTTCAAGACTTGTTGCAAGTTTTGCTTCGCTTACATCTCCTGAACGGCTGAAAATAATTGTACCTGCATTTTCGATCTGATCATTGAAGAATTCACCGAAATTCTTCATATACATTTTGCATTTACCTGCATCAACAACAACTGCAAAACCGTCAAGCTCTATGTCTGCTGAACCGATACCTTTTACAGCCTTTATAACATCGCTGAGCTTACCTACACCCGAAGGCTCGTTAAGAATTCTGTCAGGAGCATAATCTGCAAGAACTTTTTCAAGAGCTTTGCCGAAATCACCCACAAGTGAGCAGCAGATACAGCCTGAATTCATTTCTGTTATTTCTACACCGGCATCCTGAAGAAATCCGCCGTCAATGCCGATTTCACCGAATTCGTTTTCAATAAGAACCAGTTTTTCACCGGCATAAGCTTCCTTAATAAGCTTTTTTATAAGTGTTGTTTTTCCTGCACCCAAAAATCCTGAAAAAATATCAATTTTTGTCACAGTTTTCACCATCCTTTTAATACTCAGAGAATATACTGAACATATTATATCACACTTTTCTGCAGATGAAAAGAGAATTATTTTGTTTTGTTACCCTTAAATAGTATTGACATTGCATATATTTTGAAGTATAATAATTGTGCATAATAATTTCCTATAAGGAGGAAGAATCATGAAAAAAACAATTGCTGTTTTATTAGCATGCATCATGCTTCTCGCATGTGCTCCGCTCACAGCTTTTGCTGATGAAACAATTACAGGTACTCAGTCATGGGACAGTGCAAGAACTATCTCAGCAGGTCAGACACTTGTAGTTAACGGAACACTTACAGTTACTGCTCAGCTTACAAACTACGGTTCAATCGTTATCAACGAAAACGGTTCACTCGAATTCAAAGGTGCTAACGGCAGACTCAATAACGAAGGTACTGTTACAGTTAAGAACAGAGGTAACATTTCTTTTGCAGGTACAGGTACTCAGTCAACAGATGCTTCACTTTACAACGGTGTAAAGGGTATGATCAGTTTCGGTACATCTGCAACAGGTCTTATTGCAGCTAACGCAACAGCTTACAACTACGGCGATATCACAAACTCAAGCAAAATCGTAATTAACGGTGAACTTCTTCACAACGTTAAAATCCCCGGTTCATATTCTGTTTCTTACAAATATCAGGAAACATGGAACAGAATGCCCACAACAGTAAACTTTGATGTTTTCTACTATATGTACGAACAGGGCGATACAGATGATGCTTATTCAAATGTTGAAAACTTCAAGAAGTATCCCGTTGGTATAGCAGGTAAAGACATGCTTGTTCCCGATGGTGAAAAGCTCTTCATTATGATCGTTCCCCGCATCGGTGCAGACGGTACAGGCGAATGGGTTTCAGCTGAAAGAATGGTTATCAGCGCAGGTACTGCAAGATACAATGTAACTACTATTCTTGATACAGAAAGCCCCAATGCAACGCGTACTCCCGAATACGGTGCAGTTTTCACACTTAACCCTGCAAACGCTTGCACAGTTACAGTTGAAACAACAAAGTATAAAGATCTTGTTAAGATTTTTGATATCACTCTTCCCAGAACAGAAGCTTACTACGTAATCACAGACAACAACGAAGTAGACAGAGTTGACGTTGAATTCGGTAAAACTCTTTCATTCCGTCTTGTTCTTGAACCCGATTACGATAAGTCAGATTCATACGTATATGTTAACTCAATCTACATGGAACCCGAAGATTACGGTTACTACCGCATTTCAGGTCCCATGGAATCTGAAGGTTTTGCTACATCAGGCGGCGTTCAGGATGACCTTACAATCACTGTAATGGGTATCACATCCAACGAAAGCCAGGAACAGCTCGGCGGCGTTGTAGCTCTTCTTCAGGAAATCGTTTCTATCATTGAAGAAATCTTCTCATACTTCCTCAGCCTCTTTGAAGGTTTAGGCAGTTCATTCGGCGGCACAACAAGCGGTGACGTAGTTGCTTAATTGCAATACATACTAAACTAAACAAATTAAGGCTTGTACGGTAATTCCGTACAAGCCTTTTTTGTATGCTTTTTTTAAGTTTACAGATCGTTTCTTACAACATCTTCATATGTTTCGCGTCTGATGATTGTTCTGACATTGCCGTCTTTAACCATAAGAACAGCAGGCCTGGGCAATCTGTTATAATTTGAAGACATAGAATAGTTATAAGCACCTGTAGAAAGAACAGCAAGAATATCCCCTGCTTCAACGTCCTGAATCATTGTATTTTCCTGAATCAGGTCTCCGCTTTCACAACATTTACCTGCAATGGTAACCTTTGTGTCTCTGGGCTTGTCTGCCTTATTTGCACACATTGCAGTGTATTCTGCCTGATAAAGAATGTATCTGGGATTATCGGTCATACCACCGTCAACAGCAACATAAGTTCTTACATCGGGAATCTTTTTTATATTGCCTATTGTGTAAAGCGTAACAGCTTCTGCACCTGCAATACTTCTGCCCGGCTCAATAAGGACAAAAGGTACGGGCATGTCGTTTGCCTGAGCAATTTCCTTTATTTTTGCAGAAACGGGGTTCATGTAAGCATCAAAGCCGACGGGTGAATCCTTTTCTGAATAACGGATACCGAAACCGCCTCCGAGATCAAGTTCTGTAAGAACAACGCCTGTCTCTTTCTTTATTTCAGCATAGAAATTCATCATAACTTCTGCCGCAAGAACGAAGGGATCAATATCAAAAATCTGAGAACCGATGTGGCAGTGAAGACCTCTGAGATTGACATTTTCTGTTGCAATGGCAAGTTTTACATATTCCATTGCCTCGCCTGTTTCAAGCGCAAAACCGAATTTACAGTCTATCTGACCTGTTTTTATGAAATCGTGTGTATGAGCATCAATACCGGGTTTGATTCGCATAAAGATATCTGCCGTAACACCGAGCTTTGATGCAATTTCACTTATGCGCATGAGTTCATCTGAATTATCAACAATAATTCTGCCTACTGAATTTTTAAGGGCATATTCAAGTTCATCATATGACTTGTTGTTGCCATGGAAATAAAGTTTATCTGCAGGGAAACCTGCTTTGAGCGCTGTATATATTTCACCGCCTGAAACAACATCAAGCCCCATTTTTTCATCATCTGCAATACGGCACATTTCAAGGCAGGAAAACGCTTTATTTGCATAAAGGACTCTGCCGTTGCCGCCGTAATATTCGTCCATTGAATTTACAAAGGCTCTGCAATTTTTTCTTATTGAATCTTCATCATAAACAATAACGGGAGTGCCGTACTCCTTTGCGATTTCTGTTGTATCAACACCGCCGATTGTAAGATGGCCTTTTTCATTCACATCAAGACAATCCGAAACAAACATATTTTTCTCTCCTTATACTGTTACACAAGAGCACTTTCTATTGCTTCTTTTACAACATCACAGCCTTCACCTGTCTGTGCAGAGAACTCAATTATTGTACAATCACCTGCAAAATCAAGTTCTCCAGCAAAAGCTTCACGACGCTTTGCTCTTTCGGTTTTATTAAGCTTATCACACTTTGTGAGCACAATTATAAAGGGATAACCTGCGTCACGGATAAACTTTATCATAGTAACATCATCCTTTGAGGGAGGATGACGCATATCCACAAGCTGAACAACAAGTTTCAGGTTACGCCCCATCTGAAAATAACCTTCCATAAGGTCTGCCCAACGTCTCATTTCATCTGCAGAACGCTTTGCATAACCGTAACCGGGCAGATCTGCAAAACGGACATCCTCTACCCTGAAAAAGTTTACTGTTGTTGTTTTGCCCGGCATAGAACTTACACGGGCAAGGCTTTTTCTTGAAAATATTTTATTTATAAGAGAAGATTTACCTACATTGGATCTGCCTGAAAAAGCTATTTCGGGAATTTCTGAAACAGGCAGCTGTCTTGAAGTACCGTAGGAAGCTTCATATTCTACTTTACTGTAATTCATACAATCACCTTAATTATAAACACCTGTCTGAGTTTTCTGACGTTTCTGAGGAATAACGTTCATGCTTTCGCTTTTTGATTCCTTTCTGAGTGCAACGGCAAAAACCTCATCGATTGTTTTAACAGGTATGAATTTGATTTTTTCTTTTACAACATCGTCAATTTCTGCAAGGTCAGACGCATTATCCCAGGGAATTATAACCTTTGTCATACCGTGTCTGTATGCAGCCATTGATTTTTCCTTGAGACCGCCTATGGGAAGAACTCTGCCCCTGAGAGTGATTTCACCCGTCATTGCGACATTTCCTCTTACGGCAATACCGCTGAGCGCAGAAGTGAGTGCAGTTGTCATTGTGATACCTGCCGAGGGACCGTCCTTGGGAACTGCACCTTCGGGAACATGGATATGTATATCCTTATTTTTGTAGAAATCCTTATCGATTCCGTACTGCTCTGCCCTGCTTCTGACAAGGCTTACGGCTGTTTTTGCAGATTCTTTCATAACATCGCCGAGAGAACCTGTAAGTTCAAGTTTACCTGTACCCTCGAGCACGGAAACCTCAATTTTGAGCATTTCTCCGCCGACTGATGTCCAGGCAAGTCCGTTTACAAGCCCCACTTCATCCTTTACGGTTATGTCATCGGGTCTGAATTTGACCTGACCGAGGAAATCTGAAAGGTTTTTATCTGTTACTGAAATGCTTTCTGTTTCTCCGTCTACAAATCTTACAGCTGATTTTCTGCATATTTTTGCCACAAGTCTTTCAAGCTGTCTTACACCGGCTTCTCTTGTGTAGCCGTCTATAATAAGTCTTAAGGCTTTATCGTTTATTTTCAGCTGTTTTTTATCAATATTATGTTCCTTGAGCTGTTTGGGAACAAGATGTTTTTTTGCAATATTGAATTTCTCTTCGTGTGTATAACTGCTCAGGTCAATAATTTCCATTCTGTCTCTGAGAGGTTCGGGAATTGCATATTTATCATTTGCAGTTGTTATGAACAATACTTTGCTCAGGTCAAAAGGAAGCTCGATAAAGTGGTCGCAGAATGCATTGTTCTGTTCACCGTCGAGCACTTCAAGAAGTGCTGCCGCAGGATCACCTTTGAAATCACCGCCAAGCTTGTCTATTTCATCAAGAAGAATAAGAGGATTTGAACTTTTGGCATCAATCATAGCATTTATAATTCTGCCGGGGATTGCACCGATATATGTTCTTCTGTGGCCTCTGATTTCTGCTTCGTCTCGGACACCGCCAAGGGAAATGCGGACATAATTCTTGTTTACAGCCTTTGCAACTGAACGTGCAACAGATGTTTTACCAACTCCGGGAGGGCCTGCAAGACAGATTATCTGCCCTTTTATATCGGGAGACAGAACTCTTGCGGCAAGAGTTTCAATAATTCTTTCTTTTACGTCTTTAAGACCGAAATGGTCCTTATCAAGCTGTTTTCTTGCTGCGGAAAGTTTAAGATTATCCTGTGTATATACTCCCCAGGGAAGAGCAAGACATTTGTCAAGATATGTTCTTACAACATTTGCGTCGGGAGAACCGGAAGACATTTTTCCAAGACGTTTGCATTCACTGAGCAGCTTTGCCTTTGACTCCTCGGGCATTCTGCTTTCTCTGATGAGTGAAGTATACTTATCAACTTCCTCCGGAACGTCTTCACCCTCTCCGAGTTCGTCATAAATAGCCTTAAGCTGTTCTCTGAGATAATAATCCCGCTGATTTTTATCCATCTGATCCTGCACACGGGCATTAATTTCATCCTCAAGCATGAGAAGTTCAATTTCCTGCGCAAGAGTTACGCTCAGGTTTTCAAGACGGTGTAAGGGATTGAGTTCGCTGAGGAATTTCTGTTTTTCCTCAACGGGCAAAAATATGTTACCTGCAATTTTATCTGCAAGTTTGCCTGATTCGGATTCACCCATGATATCTGCAATTATTTCCTGCGGAGTTCTTGTTGAAATATCGCAATAATTGCCGAAAAGGTCCTTTACATTTCTGATAAGTGCAGTTTCGTAATCGAAAGAATGAACCGGAACTTCTTTTTCTTCTCTCTCAGTTACAATACCTCTGAGGAATGGCTTCATGCTTACAAGTTCGCTGATAGATGCTCTTTTTAAGCCCTCAACAACAACACGCAGTGTCTTGCCGTTTTCAGATGCTCTTAAAACCTGCTTTACAGATGCAATAACACCCATAGTGTAAAGCCCTGTAAACATCGGTTCTTCTTCATTTATATCACGCTGTGTTACGAGAAATATATTTTCGTTATGAGAAAGTGCATATTTAAGTGCCGCAATTGATGCAGGTCTGCCCACATCAAAATGAAGTGTCATATCAGGAAATAACACAAGTCCACGCAATGCCAGAACCGGCATTGTTGCAACACTCTTTTCCTGTTCTATACTCATTTTCTCTACTCCTTATTTATAAACAAATAATAATATCCTATTATATATAGACTATTATTATATAATAAATCTGCAAATCTTTCAAGTGTTATATGCATAAAAAAAAGACTGCAAAAACAAAGTTTTTACAGTCTTTAAGGTTTATTCAGATCTCAATGCTGTAACGGGATCTTTCTTTGCAGCCATTTTTGCAGGGATCATACCGCCGATTATTGTAAGAATTATGCTCAGTGTTGCAAGACCGAGAGCATAAAGAGGATTGAGCACTGCAACATTGTCCAATTCTGTATAATGATAAATAATCATATTGATGGGAATTGTAAGAAGATATGCAATTGCAATACCCAACGAACCGGAACAAACACCGATGATGAATGTTTCTGCATTGAACACACGGGTAATATCTTTCTTTCTTGCACCGAGTGCTCTGAGAATTCCGATTTCCTTTGTTCTTTCAATAACAGAAATATAAGTTATAATTGCAATCATAATAAGTGAAACAACAAGTGAAATTGCAGCAAACGCAACAAGAACGAGTGTAACAGCTTTCATAATGCCGTTTGTCATTTCTGTAATTGCTGCTGATGCATCGGTATAATATACCTTTTCACCCTCTGCCGCATTATTATTGAACTCATCAAGATATGCAATAAGAAGTTCTTTTTCCTCAAAGTTTGCAGGATAAAGGAAAATTGCAAAGGGTTCGCTGCTGCCGCCGTATTTAAGAAGAAGACTTGTTCTTGTGGCGTCGTCAACTACAGACATGGGATTTGAGGGAGTAACGTCTGTTTCGCTTGTTTTAATGTCATTTACCATCTGAGATGACATATTCATATCAATTACTTCCTGAACAAGGTCATCACTGTAAGCAATACCTGCACCAAGAAGTCCGATTGACTGATCCTGCTTAAGGCGTACAACACCGCAGATTTTTATTGTGATATTATTTTCATTACCGTACATTGCATTGTAGTCGGTATTCTGAATATAAATGCCGTATTCTGACTTTGTGTAGAATGTGTCGTTACCCACAAGCTGGAACTCGGTGCCGATGATATCTTTGAAATTGATCTGACCGCCTGAAATATCAAAGCCGAGTGACTGCATTATATCGCGGTTGATTGTGTTATCAGTATCAACAACAAGAACTACTTCGTGAGAATTTGCGGGATAAGCACCCTCAAGCACATCGTAATAATACTCAAGATATGTTTTTGCGCCCTCTTCAAGTGTTTCGGGATAAGATGAAAGACCTATACCCGTCATATTGAAGCCTGACATACCGCCTGATGCGGACATACTGTCCATCATAGCGCTGATACCTGATGAAAGAGTGTGCCATGTAACGTTACCGTCTGCATTTTTTCTGATAACGTTCATTGACACTGATCTTGTATAGCCTATACTGCTGCATATATCGGGATTCACATTTTCAATATAATCAATATACTTGTCTGTGAATTTGTTGATATAAACAGTGCTGTCCATCTGTACTTCGTCAAGAATAACATAGTCTGTATCAACCTGATCTCTTGTGCCTGAAATAAGGCTTTCCATCTGCTCCTGACTTTCCTTTATGGATTCTTCATCCATAATTGTTACCTGCTGAGAAATAAACAGGGGGAATTCATTAAGGGCATCACCCTGATATTTATCAATCTGCATCTGAAGACCGTCTGAAAGGCTGAGAATAAGCGCAATACCAATAATACCTATACTTGATGCCAATGCTGTAAGAATTGTTCTGCCCTTTTTGGTAGCAATATTTCTTGCAGAAAGTTTAAGAGCTGTACGGAAGCTCATACTTGTTCTCTTGAGAGAATATGAGTCATCTTCCCCTGCATCGTTGTAAGGATTGGTATCTCCGATTACCTTACCGTCTTCAAAACTTACAATTCTGTCTGCATATTCTTCTGCAAGGGCAGGATTGTGAGTAACCATGATAACAAGCTTATCGTCGGCAATTTCTTTGATAAGATCCATTATCTGACGGCTTGTGTTCTTATCAAGAGCACCTGTAGGCTCATCGGCAAGAATGATATCAGGATCGTTTGCAAGAGCACGTGCAATTGCTACTCTCTGCATCTGACCGCCCGAAAGCTGATTGGGTTTTTTGTGGATATGATCTTTAAGACCGACCTTTTCAAGGGCTTCAAGAGCTTTTTTGTGTTTTTCCGCATCTGAAACACCTGACAATGTCATACCCATTTCAACGTTATCAAGAATATTCAGATGAGTTATGAGGTTATAGCTCTGAAAAACAAAACCGATACTGTTGTTACGGTATGCATCCCAGTCGGAATCTGAAAAATTCTTTGTTGAAGAGCCGTTGATAACAAGATCACCGCTGTCGTACTTGTCAAGACCGCCGATTACATTAAGAAATGTTGTTTTACCCGAGCCGCTGGGACCGAGAATTGCAACAAACTCATTTTTACGGAAACTTACGCTCACATCATCGAGAGCTTTCTGAGTAAAGTCACCGGTTGTATAGCTTTTTGCTATATTTTTAATCTGAAGCATCTGCTGTAAATCCCTTTCTGTATGAGATAATACAATGATTATATATTACTTTTTTTAACTTAATATAAATTATTCAATATCTTCCAGAATTATATTAAAAATTTTCTCCATAACAGACGCCTGGTTTTTACACTGTCTGAGAGTAAGAATAATACGCTTTTCAACGGGAGCAAGATCGGTAATCTGCACTTTTGAAAAATTTGTAACTTCCGGTGTGGGGAAAAGATAACTTTCAAGTTCCTGATGAATATTAAACTTATCAGTTTTTTCAATACCGTCTTCAATTTCGGTCTTTTCTATATTATATACAGCGGAAAGTCTGATCATTTCATCTTCGGTGGGCACATCTTCACCGTTTTCAAATCTGAGGTAACGCTCAAAAGGTATGGATGCAAGTTTTGCAACTTCTTCCGCACTGAGATCACAATACATTCTGCAGATTCTGAGGTTGTCATTGTTCATAATATCACCATTTTACAAAAAATATTCACAATTTAAAAAAACCACCTTTACAGGTGGTTTTTTAACGTGTTTTTTACGCTGCTTCGAAGTAAACTACATCTGATACATCTTCTGCAAGATCAGAAGCGGGTTCTGTTGTAGCTTCGGGAAGAGAATCGATAGCATCATCAAGCTTACCGTTAAGACCATCAAAAATGCCGTTCATTGAATCAACAATGCCGTTAAAGAAGTCACGGAAATAGCCAACAAGTGTCTCGAAAAGGTAAGTCATAAGATAAGGAACAACAAGATAGAAAGGAAGATTTTCAATCTGGATGTTACCGTTGTCATCTGTCATTTCATCCCAGAACTCATCGGGTGTTGTGTGGTCGCCAGTTTCAGCATCAGTTGCAATAAATGAATCAAGAAGAGCATCATCTTCAGCAAATGCAGGAACTGCAAGTGAGAAAGCAAGAACGAACGAAAGAAGGATTGCTATTGACTTTTTGAGAGTTTTCATCATGATCAACCTCCATTTTTAGTTGAGTTTATTATAACTCATATTAAAAAATAAATCAAGCATTTTTGCACTATTTTTTAACATTTTATTGATAATTCATATAAATAATGCTAAAATCGTAATTACAAAAGAAAAGAGGTTATTTATATGCTAAAATATAAATCTTTTTCGGCAATTTACAATAATGAGCAGGAAAAAAAGGCTGCAGGAATACTTGAAGAGGAGCTTTTTAAAAGATTCGGCATAACTCCTGCCGAGGCGGACAGCTGTGACTGCCGCATCACTTTTGCATCGGCTCCGCTTGCAGAGCGTGATTGCTATGACATTGAAATAACAGATAACAATATAAAAATTTCAGCCGTGGGCATACGCGGTTTTATTTACGGAATCGGTCTTCTGCTGAGAAAAACAGAAACAGACGGCAATGAAATTTATCTTACGGAAGACATTTCGGGTAATTATAAGCCTTATATGTCAATCCGAGGCCATCAGCTGGGCTGGAGAACAACTGCAAATTCATATGAGGCATGGACAGTTGAACAGTATGAGCAGTACATAAAAGAAATGATGTTTTTCGGATGTAACATTTTTGAAGACACTGTTTTTGACGACGCACCCGAAAACAGAAATGATCTTATGAAATACTCTCAGGCAGAGTTCACAAGACTTGTCAGCGAAAAGGCAAAGGAACTTGATGTTGAAATTTCTTTCTGGTATCCCAATGACGACAAGTGTATTGAAGATACCGTAAAAGACAGAGTTGACTTTTTCAGCAATATTTCAAATGCAGATGTGTATTTCCCGCCCGGAGGCGATCCCGGTGACTTCCCTGCAGATGAATTCATAAGCAGAACAAAGGCAATTGCCTCAGAAATCAAAAAAATTCATCCCAATCTCAGGATTTACCCCTCTGCGCAGGCTCCACACGGTATTGAAAACTGGGGTGAAGTATTCATTAATGAAATGGAAAAACTGCCTGAAGAAATCGACGGCATTATTACGGGACCGAACTGTGCAATGCCTCTTCATGAACTTCGCAGCAGACTCCCCCTTAAATACCCGATAAGACTTT
>JAZOUN010000102.1:0-29763 GCA_045658165.1 Acutalibacteraceae bacterium | reverse complement strand
GAAATTCAGACCGGCAGTATGAAAATGCGTGTAAAGGTTTCTGACTTGCGTCTTATTGAAAAGAAAAAAGAACAGACAAAAGATACTTTTGTCAGAAATAATACTGAAAGCCGTATGACTGCCGCATCAGATACACGTTGTGATCTTCGTGGTCTTACCGTAGAAGAGGCTATAATGACACTCGATCTCTTCATTGATAATATAGTGATGGCAGGACTTTCAGAGTTTACAGTTATTCACGGTAAGGGAACCGGTGCATTAAGAGCTGCGGTTCAGCAGCATCTTAAGAAACACAGTCAGATAAAGACATATCGTCTCGGAACATTCGGTGAAGGCGAAAACGGTGTTACAATCGCAACAATAAAATAATTCAATTTTTTTCGATTTTGCTATTGACATTCATCGGTTATTCTTGTATAATACTCGACTGTAAAGCGAAAAATCTTTACAGTAAAGAGGTGAATCTGATGGCAAAGAATCTTAATATGATAATGCTTCTTGATTTCTACGGTGATATGCTCACACAGAAACAGCGTGAATTTATCAGCTTTTATTATAACGATGACCTTTCTCTTGCAGAAATTGCAGAGAATGTAGGTATTACAAGACAAGGCGTAAGAGATGCCATCAAGAGAGCCGAAAGTCAGCTCATTGAGATGGAAGAAAGAGTCGGTTTTGTAAGTCGTTTTGAGCAGATAAAAACAGGTCTTGCTAAAATCAGTGCAAAAGCCGGTATGATCAATGAAGAAAATCTCAAATGTGGTCTTTCGAGGGAAATCAACAATCTTACTGTTGAAATTCAGTCATTATGTGCTGACCTCGCAGACCCCGAAATATAAATAAGGGGTATTAAAATGGCATTTGAAGGTCTTTCAGACAGACTTGAATCAGCATTTAAAAAGCTGAAAAGTAAGGGCAGCCTTTCCGAAGCAGATGTTAAGGAAGCTATGCGAGAAGTCCGTCTTGCTCTTCTTGAAGCTGACGTAAGCTACAAGGTTGCAAAGGATTTTACAACTTCTGTTACAAACAAAGCTATCGGTGCAAAGGTAATGGAGAGTCTTACTCCTGCCCAGATGGTTATCAAAATAGTTAATGAAGAACTCACTGCTCTTATGGGCGGAACTCACTCAAAACTTGCTAATGCGGCTCATCCGCCAACAGTAGTTATGATGTGTGGTCTTCAGGGTTCAGGTAAAACAACACATAGTGCAAAGATTACTAAGATGCTCAAAAAACAGGGCCACAGACCTTTGCTTGTTGCTTGTGACGTTTACAGACCTGCTGCTATTAAACAGCTGCAGATCGTCGGTGAACAGGCTGATGTTCCCGTTTTTGAAATGGGTAATACAAATCCTGTCACTATTGCAAAAGAAGCTCTTAAGCTTGCAAAAGATAAAGGTTACGACTATGTTTTTCTTGATACTGCAGGTCGTCTTCACATTGACGAACAGCTTATGCAGGAGCTTAAAAACATCAAGTCAGAAGTTAAACCTCACGAAATTCTCCTTGTTGTTGACTCAATGACAGGTCAGGATGCCGTGAATGTTGCTTCAACTTTCAATGATGCGCTCGGAATCGACGGTCTAGTTCTCACAAAGCTTGACGGTGATACACGAGGCGGTGCTGCTCTTTCAGCAAGAGCTATCACAGGTAAACCCATCAAATTCGTCGGTGTCGGCGAAAAACTTGATGATCTTGATGTTTTCCATCCCGAAAGAATGGCGTCAAGAATACTCGGCATGGGTGACGTTCTTTCACTTATTGAAAAAGCAGAACAGACACTTGACGAGAAAAAAGCACTGGAGCTTGAAGAAAAGCTCAGAAAAAACAAGTTCGATCTCAATGATCTTCTTGACCAGCTCAATGAAGTCAAGAAAATGGGTTCAATGAAGGATCTTCTTTCAATGATTCCCGGTGTCGGTAAGAAAATCAAAGATGCCGATATTGATGATCGTCAGCTCGATAAAACAGCATCTATCATTTATTCTATGACAAAAAAAGAGAGAGAAAATCCCGATATAATCAATCCTTCCAGAAAGCGCAGAATTGCAGCAGGTTGCGGAATGCAGGTTGAAGATGTCAACAGACTTCTCGCTCAGTACCGTCAGATGCAGAAAATGTTCAAGCAGATGAGCGGTAAAGGCAGTAAGAAAAAAATGAGAAGAATGCAGAATATGATGGGTGGCGGAGGTTTCCCCGGAATGCCCATGTAAATAAGGTTTCTTAGCACAATATGTGCTTGAACATATAAATTCAGTATAATTTTTTTGGAGGTAAATAAAATGGCAGTTAAAATTCGTCTTCGTCGTATGGGTGCAAAGAAGGCTCCCTTCTATCGTGTAGTTGTAGCAGACTCAAGATATCCCCGTGACGGCAGATTCATCGAAGAAATTGGTTATTACAACCCCACAACAGAACCTGCAACAGTTAAAATCGATGCTGAAGCAGCAAAGAAGTGGATCGGTAACGGTGCTCAGCCCACTGACACAGTAAGATCAATTCTCAAGAACCAGGGCATCATCGAAAAGTAATTGCTCTTATTCAAGGGAATTTAGGGAGGAAATAAAATGGAAGAATTACTCGTTTCAATTGCACAGGGGCTTGTAGATGAGCCTTCATCAGTTAATGTAACTGTTGATCCTGCAAATGAAGAAGGAATCGTTGTTTATCATCTTCATGTTGCTGCTGACGACATGGGTCGTGTTATCGGCAAGCAGGGAAGAATAGCTAAGGCTATCAGAACTGTTATGCGTGCAACAGCAAACCGTAAGGATATGAAGATTCAGGTCGAAATCGACTGATAACACGCAAAAAAAGTGACGGAAGATTATTCTTCCGTCTATTTTTTTTTCTATAATAGATTATTTTGTGTACAAATAATTAATATATTTGTTTTTTTGTGAACATAAAATTGTTAAAATTAACAGAAAATACACAATATTAAAAATTATGTTGAAATATGCAGTTTGTTATAGTATAATTTCTGTATGTGTTTAGTTTAGGGTGTTATCATGCTTATGAATATTTAACAGCTTATTTTGTATCCACATATAGTCCCTATTAATTTTACTTCGGAGGTCTGAAGATGGATAATTTTAATCTTTCAACTGTCAGAAAAGCTTCAACAGAAAAACCCTGGTTACAGTTTTATCCTGAACCGATGCGTTCATTTACCCCGTGCGATGATTCTTTGACTGAATTTATTTTAAAACATAATACAGATCACGATCAGGAGATTGTTGAGTATTACGGAAAAACATTTACTCTTAATCAGATTCTTGAAGAAGCTGATAAAGTTGCAAAAGCTCTGACACTTCTCGGTGTAAAAGAAAATGACAGTGTTATTGTTTTTCTCCGTGCTGTACCTGAATTCCTTTTCGTATTCTTTGCTGCCGAAAAACTCGGTATATCTGTTCTCTGTAATGACGGTCTTCCTGAAGAACGAGCATATGCAATCAGAGAAGGAAATGTAAAAGTTGCTTTTTCTTATGATTTCGTTTCTGCAGAAGAAGAAAAGGTTTGTTATGACGCAGGTCTTGAACATGTTGTTGTATTGTCACCTTACACTTTTGCAAACAGAGATGAAATCCCGGATTATGTTGAAAACAGTATAAGCAGCCTTTATCAGGGTGATCTTGCATGTGATGAACGTAATATTTCATGGGCAGATTTTATTGCATCTGCAGATGCTGTTAAAGATGATGTTTCTGTTGCAAAAAATATTGACAGACCTTTGTATTGTGCATACACAAGCGGTTCAACAGGTCCTTCAAAGCAGGTAATACATTCTGCAAGAACAATAAACGGGCTTCTCGGTCAGCTTGTTATTCCCGGAGGTATCGGTTTCCGTCTTCGTGTTCTTCACTCATTGCTTCCTCCTGCTCTTGTTGCAATTGTTAATTCAATCATGCTTTTCAATATTGTATCATCAAACTATCTTATTCTTGATCCTTTCTGTGAGCTTGAAGATCTCGATCTTGAATTTATGCGATACAGACCCAATCAGATGATTGCAGTTCCCGTAATGGCTAATGTTCTTAAAGACAGTAAGAGAATTCCTGAGGATTTCCCCATGAATGATCTTTATGTTATAGGCGGCGGTGCAGATCCTGCTCACAATAAGTGGCTTGATGAAATTCAGGCATTCCTTGCAAAACACGGATCACCTGCGATTTATTCAATGTGCTATGGACTTAGTGAAGTCGGTTCAACAGCAACAAATCCACGTCCCGGAGCAGACTTTAAAGAATGCGGCGGCGGTATTCCCATGAGAGGAACAATAATTTCAATTTTTGATTCTGAAACATGCGAAGAGCTTGATTACGATCAGATTGGAGAAGTGTGCGTACACGGTCCTGCAAATATGGTTCGTTACAGTTCAGATGAAGATACTGCAAAGACAATGAAAGTTCATTCCGACGGTAAAGTGTGGGTTCATACAGGCGATTTCGGCAGAATGAATTCTGAAGGTGAACTTTTTGTTTACAGCCGTGGTCTCAATAAGCGTTTCGGCGGCGGATATCTTTTTACAACTGTTATGGAAAATAAAGTTGTAGATATTAAAGGTGTTTCGGATTGTTTCTTCGTAATTCCTCCCGATAAAGATCATAAAGGTTACTTCCTTCCTTATCTTTATGTTATTCTTGACAAGGGGACAGAGCTTTCAGATGTTGAATCTGAAATCAGAGGCAGACTTGAAGATTATGAACAGCCCGTAGAAATCTTTGTTATCGAAAAGAGAGAATATTTCCACTTCAAGACTAACAGAAGAATCCTTGCAGGCAAAATCCTTGCAGGCGAACATTGATAAAAAATTAAACCACCTGAAGAGGTGGTTTTTTTTGTTGCATTATTTAATTTTTCCTTTTGAATTTATCATTTTATTGTTAATGAAATTTTTAAATTCAATTTGTTCCTGTAAATTTTCAATTTTGTTGGATACGAAAATTTTCGTTTTACTGTTTATGATTGAAAAAATATAATAATTTTCTGTTTGTTTTACGGATGATATGCGTGTATATTCAATAATAAGTTCTTCTTTTGAATGAATACTTTTATCAATAAAATAGTCATCATAAAATATTGTTTCCCATGTTTCATAGGAATTGAATAATTTGTTGTATTCTCGTATTCTCGACCTTGCATATGTATAGGGTCTGATAATATATCCGATTATCACAAATATAAGCAGTCCTATATAGATCAGATTGATTTCATAAGTGTAGTATGCCCAATAAATATTGTAAAATAAAGCTATCAGAAACATGATCAGATAGAAAATATGATATCTGAGGGAAATGTTTCTGTAGTGTTCACGTGCTTTTTTTTCTGTTATTGTGTTTGTGCTTTTAAATAATGGTTCCATATAAATTCCTCCGAATTAGGTATTATGAATTACGAATTATCAAATGTATTTCTGATATTCTTCAACAGCCTTTTTATCGCATCTTTCGTTTTCGAGATGACCTGCATGTCCTTTTATCCAGTTGAATTCAACTTTGTGAGTTGAGAGAAGTGGTAATAATTCTTCCCATAAATCAACATTAAGAGCAGGTTTTCCGTCGCTTTTTTTCCATCCTTTATTTTTCCAGCCGTAAACCCAACCTTTAAGAATTGCGTCGCATACATATTTTGAATCGGAAACAACGGTTACATCACAGGGTCTTTTAAGTGCTTTCAGTCCTTCGATAACAGCTGTAAGCTCCATTCTGTTATTTGTAGTATCTTTATTTCCTCCTGAGATTTCTCGTTCATGTGCACCCATTTTAAGAATTGCACACCAACCGCCGGGACCGGGATTTCCCGAACATGCCCCGTCTGTATAAATATATATTTTATCTGCCATAATTTACCTCATTTCTTGAACTCATTATATCAAAAATTATTTCATATGTAAATAGTAAATGATTATTTCGGGGTATCCTGTGAATAATAAATATACATAAAAAATATTTGTAGGAGAATGAGATATGAAAGCAGTTGTTATGGCAGGCGGAGAGGGAACAAGACTCAGACCTGTTACATGTACAAGACCGAAGCCGATGATTAAAATAATGGGTAAACCTGTTATTGGTTATATAATTGATTTGCTTATAAAAAACGGTTTTGATGAAATTGCAGTTACATCAAGATACCGTTCGGAAGATATTGAGGAATACACAGAAAATCTGAAAGTTGATGCGGATATATACTGTATTGAAGAAGAAAGTATTCTCGGCACTGCAGGAAGTGTAAAAAATGCAGCAAAAAACTGGAACGAACCTTTTGTAGTAATCAGTGGTGATTGTATATGTGATATTGAGCTGTCAAAGGTAATGCTTTATCATAAAAGTATTATGGCTGATGTAACAATTGTATGTTCATCTGTCGAAGATCCGGGAGAATACGGAACAGTCAATCTCACAAGGAACGGTACAGTTGACAGCTTTTGCGAAAAACCTGACTGGAGCCACTGTTCATCAGATCTTGCAAACACAGGTGTATATGTAATCAATCCTGCTGTTCTTGATTTTATACCGGATAATTTTAGTTATGACTTTGCAAATGATCTGTTCCCCGTATTAATGAATGAGGGAAAAAGACTTTACGGGTATCAGACAGAAAATTATTGGTGCGATATCGGAAGTCTCACCGGTATAAGAATGTGTATCCGCGATCTTATGGCAAATAAGGTCAATATTGATCTTCCTGAAGGTAAAAACGGTGTTTTTGCTCCTCACGGCTATCCGTCGGGAAGTTTTGATATCATTCCACCTGTGTATTTCGGAAAAAATGTAACTATAGGAAATAACAGCACAATCGGACCTTTTTCCGTTATTGAAGACAATGTAATAATCGGTGATAATACAAGAATTAAAAAGTCTGTTGTAATGTCAAACAGTCATATCGGCGGAAATTGTGATATTATCGGCGCTGTAGTCGGTGAAAAATGTCTTATGAAGAGAAATTCAATCTGTCTTGAGGGATCGTGCCTCGGAGACGGTTGTACTATAGAATGCGGTTCTACAGTATCAAATAATGTGTGTGTCTGGCCTGAAAAACATGTACCTTACCGTTCAGTGCTTAAAGATAATCTCAGAGACGGAAAAAGTGAATTCGACCTTATAACATCTGACGGTATCTGCGGTACAACATTTTCAGAGATGTCACCTGAAAGATGTTGCAGACTGGGCGAAGCACTCGGCAGTTCTTCTTGCGGAGGTAAAGTCGGTATCGGTTATGACAGCACAAGAGAAGCAAAAACCCTTGCTATGGCAGTTTTGTCCGGACTTATCTCTGGCGGAAGTCAGATTTATGATTTCGGTGAATGTTTTGAAAGTCAGATGGGATTTTTTGTATCATTCTGTTCTCTTGACAGCGGGATTTTTATTTCTGCCAATGCACAGAAAACAGAAATAAGACTCTTCGGTGAATATGGTCTTCCTCTTTTACGCAGACATGAAAGGGAAGTTGAAAGCAGATACAAGCGTAATGACTTCCGTCGGGCATGCGGTAACGGATGCAATGAAATAAAAGATATGAGTGCTGTTTCTGAAATATATGACGGGCAGTTACTTTCATCTGCAGGGGATTGCGTGTCAGGTGCATGCGCAACAATAAGAAGTAAAAATAAAATTATAAAAGATACAGCCGATAAATGTTTTTATTGGCTCGGCTGTTATGATAAAGATCTGCCTGAATTCAGTATTGATTATACAGGACGCAGTGTTGTTGCCAAAGATGAAGAAAATAATATTATTACTCATGAAAAACTTATCGGCATATGTGCATCAGATGCACTGAAAAACGGTAATAATATCTGTGTTCCTTTTGATGCTCCGTCATTTATAGATGCTCTGGCAGAAAAACAAGGGAAAAATGTCTACCGCATAGGAAAATCACCAATGACAGTCTTTGATGAAAAAACAGCCGTCAGCGCAGGAAAAAATATGTGGGCATATGATGCACTTTCTTTGGTGTTTACCATTCTTAAAGTGATGAAACGACAGAATATGACGCTTAATGCACTTGTAAGGGGGCTCCCTGAATTTAATATTGCAGTAAAGACAATTTCATGTAATATTCCACCTTCAAGACTTGCATGTATTCTGGGGATATGTGTTGACAAGGACACGCAGGGACTGCGAAAAGAACTCGGTAAAGGGTATGTAACTGTTTCAAGAACCGGGGGAGGACGTCATATCAGAATCGTTGCAGAAGCAGGCACTATGGAGGCAGCAAATGAAATCTGTATTGACACACAAAAGAAAATAACATCCGATGCTATTGACAATAAGAAGTAATAAGTGTAAAATAACAATACTATGGGTTATTATGATTATTATAACAAAATGAGCCTCAGCGGGAGGCTTTACATAAAAAAATACAATAGAAAAGGAGTATTGAATGAGTAATCAGAAGCAAAATAAAGAAACTGCTAAAAAAGATAATGATAAAATAAAACGATACGGCAAGTACCATAAAACAACAAAAGCTGCAGAGAAACAGCAGACTCAGAAAGCAAAAAAAGCTGCAGGTTTTCAGTACCGCAAAAAACATCAGAAAAAAGTCAGTGATAAATTCACATCACCTGTTAAAATTGCATTTCTCGGCGGTCTTAATGAAGTAGGTAAAAACCTTACAGTTATTGAATATAATGATGAAATAATTATTATCGACTGCGGTCTTGCTTTTCCCGATGCATCAATGCCGGGTATTGATCTTGTAATTCCCGATTTTACTTATCTTGAAAAGAATGCAGACAAGGTAAAGGCTATTTTTATAACTCACGGTCATGAGGATCATATAGGCGGATTATCATATCTGCTTAAAGTTGTCAATGCACCCGTGTATTCAACAAAACTTTCTCTCGGTCTTATTGAGTATAAACTCAGAGAAGCAAAAATACTTTCAAAGGTAAAACTCAATCCCATCAAACCTGACGATGTTATCAGAATAGGCGGATTTGAGGTTGAGGCAATTCATGTAAATCATTCTATTCCTGATGCATTGGCATATGCTGTCAGATGTAAAGACGGTGTGATAATCCATACCGGAGATTTTAAAATCGACAGTACTCCCATTGACGGGGAGATGATGAATCTTGCACGTCTCGGACAGCTCGGCAACGAAGGTGTGCTCTGTCTTCTTTCTGATTCAACAAATGCAGAAAGAGGCGGTTATACAGAAAGCGAAAAGAAAGTCGGCGAATCTTTTGAAAATCTGTTCAGAAAAGCAGGAAACAGAAGACTTATTGTTGCTACTTTCGCTTCAAATATACATCGTGTACAGCAGATAATAAATGTTGCATCTTCTCTCGGCAGAAAAGTTGCACTTTCAGGCAGAAGCCTTGAAAATGTTGTTGCAATAAGCCAGGAGCTTGGCTATCTTGATGTTCCAGACGGTCTTATTATCGGTATTGATGCCGTAAAACAGTATACAGATGAAGAACTTGTTATTATAACAACCGGCAGTCAGGGTGAACCCATGTCTGCGCTCACGAGAATGGCTATGTCCGATCACAGAAAAGTTTCTGTCGGTCCCAACGATTATGTTATTATTTCTGCAACACCTATTCCCGGTAATGAAAAGACTGTGGGTAAAGTTGTAAATGAACTTATGAAGCTTGGTGCAAATGTTGTTTATGAGCGTATGTACGAAGTTCATGTATCAGGCCATGCCTGTGCAGAAGAACAGAAACTCATTCTCGGACTTGTAAAACCTAAATTCTTCATACCCGTTCACGGTGAACAGAAACATCTGAGAAAACACGCTCTTCTCGGTGAGGCAATGGGAATTTCTCCTGATAACATAATCATTGCAGCAAACGGAACAGAGATATCTTTCCATTCAAAAAGTCAGTATACTCTGGGTGATGTGCCTGCAGGCAATGTTTTTGTTGACGGATACGGTGTAGGTGATGTGGGTAGTCTTGTTCTGCGTGAAAGAAAACTTCTTTCAGAAGACGGTGTTATTGTTGTTTCGGCAGTAATCGATTCCGCAACGGGATTCAATCTTTCCGCTCCGGAAATTCACTCAAGAGGCTTTGTTTTTGTAAAAGAATCATCAGAGCTTTTTTCAGAAGCGGAAGATATTGTTGTTCGCATACTTGATAAATATGCCGATTCAAAAAGACGTGATATCAATGCACTTAAAGGCAAAATTAAAGACGAAATGCTCAGATTTATGTATGAAAAAACAAAGCGCAGTCCTGTCGTAATTCCTGTTATTCAGGAGATATGATTTTGTCGGTTTGAAAGGATAAAAAATATGAGATTCAGAGATTTTCTGAGGATGCATCCGATGTTCCCCGTAGTGATACTCTTTTCACTTGCGGTGTCGGTGACTTCATTTTATCTTAATCAGTATATAATTGCTTACACTGAACTGGGGCTTGGTATATTGCTTGCGGTATTGGTGTATTTTGCAGAAAAAAAGAATTTTAACGATCTTAAAAAGACAGTTGAAATTCTCAATTCGCATATTGTTTCAGGCGAAGAAGACAGAATATCAAGCATTCCTCTGCCTTTTGTAATTTGTACGGGCAAAGGAGAAATTGTCTGGTATAATGATTTGTTTTTTGAAAATATACTCGGTGACAATGAACTTACAATCAGACAGATCAGAACTTTCATTACAGATGAACAGCTTGAAAACAGCTGTAAAAAAGGTCACTTCAACGCAAGTTTTGACGGAAAGCGATATACCGTATATCTGTCAAAGCTTCCCGAAAAAAGTGAAATACACTATGCGTTATATTTTATCGACGATACATACCTTAAAAATATTGCCGATAAATTTGATGAAACAAGACCTGTTATTATGATAGCGTCAGTTGATGCTCTGGACAATGTTTCTTCAAGAATTTCACAGAACGCATTTTCAACACTTCTTGGTGATGCCGAAAGACTGATTATTTCATGGTTCACACATTATATGTGTGTTCTCAGAAAAACAGGCGACGGAAGATTCTTTGTTGTTGCGGAGTATAAAATCTTTGAACAAATGAAAAAAGCCGGATTCGATATTCTTGATACTGTCAGAGATTACCGTGTTGAAGGTATTTCTTCAGGACTTACTCTCTCGATCGGTATTGCAACGGGAAATGAATTGTCTTCCAGTGAATCTGTTGCAAGAAAGTCTCTTGATATGGCAAAGGGCAGAGGCGGAGACCAGGTTGTTATAAATGACAATGACAACTATGAGTTCTTCGGAGGTGTTGCAACGGGTGTTGAAAGTAAAAATCAGGTTCAGTCCCGTATTGTTGCAGGTTCTATTGAGGAGCTCATCAAACATTCATCAAATGTTCTTATCATGGGACATAAGAATTCAGATCTCGATGCTCTCGGTTCTGCAATAGGTTTGTATGAAGCCGTAAAAAATCTCGGAATAGATGTTAAAATTGTGATCGATGAAAAGAATTCAATGGCGAAACCTCTTTATGAGTATTATAAAGAAAACAACAGTCATGCGTTTATTTCAGTTCACAGAGCAATGAACGAGCTTGAAGATGAGACTCTTGTTGTTATTACCGATGTAATGAGACCCGGTTTTGCAGACTGCAGTGAACTTGCAGAAAAGGCACAGAAAAAGGTTGTTATTGATCACCACAGAATGTCAGTAGATTATATTTCCGATTCATTGATATTCTATCATGAACCTAATTCATCTTCTGCAAGTGAAATGGTTACAGAGCTTATCAGGTACATGCCCTCAAAGCCTGCTTTATCTAAAGAGGCTGCTGAGTCACTTCTTGCAGGTATTTATCTTGATACTAAGAACTTTACTCTCAAGACAGGTGTACGCACTTTTGAAGCTGCTGCATATCTTCGTGACAATGCTGCAGATACAATTACTGTCAGAAAACTGTTTGCCGCCACAGCTGAGGAAAATGCAATAATCAGCAAAATCGTAAACAGTGCAGAAATAAAGGGAAGTTTTGCTTTTGCAAAAACTGAAAGTCATGATCAGTCTATCCGCCTTGCAGCGGCTAAGGCAGCCGACGATCTGCTTAATATTGAAAATGTTGATGCGTCTTTTGTTATATTTTCAACAGGTGACAATGATGTTTCAATTTCGGCAAGATCATACGGCAGGGTAAATGTTCAGATAATTATGGAAAAATTAGGTGGCGGCGGTCATCAGACTATGGCTGCAGCACAGCTTAAAAATATAACGGTAGAGCAGGCGAGTGAGATGCTCAGCAGCATAATAGAAGAATTTTCTAAAAAGCCGGCTCAGAAACACAATAAAAAGGAGGAATAATCCATGGAGGTTATTTTAAATCAGGACGTTAAGTCTCTCGGCAAAAAAGGTGAAAAGGTAACTGTTGCAGAAGGATATGCAAGAAACTTTCTTTTCCCCCGTAAGCTTGCAGTTGAGGTTTCAGCCCAGACTATAACAGAGCTTAAAAACAGAGAGTCATCAAATCAGCATAAAATTGATACCGATATTGCAAATGCAAAAGCTGCTGCTGCAAAAATCAGCGGCAAAGAGTTAAAGGTTAAGGCTAAAGCAGGTGCAAACGGTAAACTTTTCGGTAGCGTTACTTCAAAGGAAGTTTCTGCAGAAATCAAGAATCAGCTCGGTATTGATATTGATAAGAGAAAAGTAGTTATGCATGATATCAAGAGCTTCGGTACATTTGAAGCAGAAGTAAAACTTTATCAGGGTATTTCAGCAAAACTTTCAGTAGTTGTAGGTGAATGATAAATGGCAAACGATTCGTACAGCATAACAGCAGATAACGGTACTCTGCCTTTCAGTCTCGAAGCTGAACAGGCAGTTCTCGGTGCTATTCTGCTTGATCCGTCCTGCATTTCAGCTGTAACGATGATTTTGAAGCCTGAGTATTTCTATCTGCCTCAGCATAAAGCGATTTTTTCAACAATAATCGGTCTTGATGCGGCTCACGGCGGCAAGATTGATGCATTGCTTGTTCTTGATGCACTGCGCAAAGAGAAGGTTTATGATGATGAATCAGGAAAAACCTATCTCATGCAGCTTTCAAAAATAGTGCCGTCAACAGCAAATGTTGATTCATATGCAAAAATTGTCAGGGAAAAGTATTACATACGTTCATTGATAATTGTTACAGGAGAAATTTCAGAAGCAGCTTCAAATTCAGGTCAGACAGCAGATGAACTGCTGGATATGGCTGAACAGAGAATATATGATATCCGTCAGGGAAAAACAGTTGTAGGTCCCTCACGAATCAGTGACGTTATTTCAAATGTTTATCAGAATCTTTATAATCTGTCACAGCTTGATAAGGATCAGTATGCAGGTTTCAATACAGGTTTTTCAGAGCTTGATAAACGTATAACAGGTCTTAACCGTTCCGACCTTGTTATTGTCGGTGCTCGTCCTGCTATGGGTAAAACAAGTTTTGCGCTTAATATTGTCCGTAATGTTGCAGTTTACGGTAAAAGAAAAGTTCTGTTCTTCTCATTGGAAATGTCAAAAGAACAGCTTGCTCAGCGTGTATTGTCAACCGAAGCAAGAGTTCAGAGTACAAAATTCAGAACAGGTAACCTTGATCCCGAAGAATGGCAGCATATTGCAGAAGCGAGTGTATTTCTTTCCGATGTCGATCTTTATTTTGATGACACGGCTAATATTACCGTCCCCGAAATGAAGGCTCGCGTAAGACAGCTCAAAGATGTTGACTGTGTTGTTATTGACTATCTTCAGCTTATGAAGTCAAGTAAGAAGACAGACAACCGAGTTCAGGAAGTTTCAGATATTACACGAGATCTCAAAATGATGGCAAAGGATCTTAATATTCCCGTTGTTACTTGTGCTCAGTTGGCACGAAGAACAGAAACAGATAAAGGCAGATCCAAAAAGCCGCAGATGTCTGACCTGCGAGAATCAGGTTCAATCGAGCAGGACGCAGATATTATTCTCATGCTTTACAGAGAAGATTATTATAAGGATTCATCAGATGCTCCTCCCGAGGACATAAGAGTTGATGAAGCAGAGCTTATCATTGCTAAGAACAGACACGGTCCCACAGGTTCCGTCCCTCTTGCATGGAATCCCGATTTTACATTATATACAACAAGAGAGTATACTCGAGATGAAGAAAATTGAGGAAAAAATTTTAGCAGATATTGAAAAGCACCACATGATATGTGACGGTGATACTGTTGTTGTTGCTGTTTCAGGTGGTGCTGATTCAATGTGTCTTCTTCATTTTTTCAATAAATTTTCAAGCAAACTCAATTTAAATGTTATATGTGCACATGTAAATCATGGAATACGCGGTGCAGAGGCTGATTCAGATGAAGCTTTTGTCCGTGAATTCTGTGAAAAAAACGGAATAAAGTCTGTTTTTGCTCATTTTGATGTTCCGGGAATTTCAGTGAGTACAAAAGAAAGTCTTGAACAGTGTGGCAGACGTCTTCGCTATGAGTTTTTTTCTCAGGTGTGTCCCGACGGTAAAATTGCCACTGCACATAATCTGAATGATTCTGTTGAAACATTTCTTTTTAATTTTTCAAGGGGCACAGGCATAAAAGGACTTACGGGCATTCCTCCTGTAAGAAATAATATCATCCGTCCTTTGTCATCCTGTACACGTGATGAAATTGAAGATTATCTGAATCTTGAAAATGTTTCTTTTGTTACAGACAGTACAAATCTGTCAGATGATTATTCCAGGAATAAAATCCGTCATAACATCGTTCCGGTTCTCAGAGAACTGAATAACGGCTTTTTCTCTGTATTCACAAATTGTGTAGCTACACTTACAGATACAGAAATTTACCTCGCAAAGCAGACTCAGTCTGCTTTTGAAAGTGTAATTTCCGAAAACACATTTTCAGTTGATGGTATTCTTTCTTATGATAAAGTGATTCAGGACAGAGTAATTATAAAAATTGCCGAATATTTCGGTGCGAAAGATGTAAGTTTCAATCATGTTGAAATCATAAAGTCATTTCTCCTCAGTTCCGGTGCAGTTATGTTGCCCGGTGGAGTAACTGTTGCATCAGATGGTAAAATATTGTATAAACAGGAAAAACCGTTGCCGGATGTCGAAATTTATGAATTATATAATGAAGAAATTAACAGCTATTCATTTCCGAGTTGTAAATTGATCGTCGAATTTATTGACAAAGAAGATGTAAAACACTATAATATTAAGAAGTTGTGTTCGTCAGGTTATGCGGATGCAGACAAACTGAAGAATTCCGTTTTCAGAACAAGAAAAAACGGAGACAGATTCAGATTTCCCTGTGCAGAACACTCAAAATCTTTAAAAAACTTGTTTAAAGAGAAAAATATCACACCGGCAGACCGATACGGTATTCCGATGCTTGCAGATGAAAATAATATTCTGTGGATAAGCGGTGTCGGTGTTTCAGTATATGCAGCAATTGATGAAAATACTGAAAATATAGTCAGAATTTATGTCAGTGAATCAGGTTCGGATTAAATATTCAGTATAGAAATCTCACTTTTGTGGGAATATTAAAAGAGTAAGTCTATCCGTATGTTGCGGATAAACAAGGAGAGAATATATTTTGGAAAACAACAACAAAAAGGTGCTTTCATATTTGCCTTATTTACTTATCCCCGTGATTCTTATCGCGTCAATGTGGATGTTTTCTTCTCAGAGTACTGAACGTACTAAAAAGGAATATTACGAGATAGTTCAGTTGTTTGAAGAAAATGATATTGAAGAGTACATGCTCAACCTCAGCAGCGGTGTGCTTCAGTATGATCTTAAGAGTGATGGTGAAAAAAAGGTATATAAATATACAGTACCTAATGTATCACTTTTTATTGATGATATTCACGAAACTGCAAAGTCCAATAATGTAAAGTATAATTATGATGCAGGTAAATCAAATTCCTGGGTAACAAGTATGCTTCCCACAGTGGTTATGATGCTTGTTCTCGGTGCCTTGATGTTCTTTATGCTCCGCAAGATGAATCAGTCAATCAGCGGTGAAAATAACAAAGCCCTCAGTTTCGGAAAAGCAAGAATCAAGGGTAAAGATGAAAATAATAAAAAGACATTCGATGATGTTGCTGGTGCAGATGAAGAAAAAGAAGAACTTGCAGAACTTGTTGAATTCCTTCGTGATCCTAAAAAATTCAATGAATTAGGCGCAAGAATTCCTAAAGGTGTACTTCTTGTTGGCCCTCCGGGTACAGGTAAAACTCTTCTTGCTAAGGCTGTTGCAGGTGAAGCTGATGTACCTTTCTTCTCAATTTCAGGTTCTGATTTCGTAGAAATGTATGTAGGTGTAGGTGCTTCAAGAGTAAGAGACCTGTTCCAGCAGGCAAAAAAAGATTCACCTTCAATTATTTTTATAGATGAAATCGACGCTGTCGGCAGACACAGAGGCGCAGGTATGGGCGGCGGCCATGATGAAAGAGAACAGACTCTTAATCAGATGCTTGTTGAAATGGACGGTTTCGGTATCAATGACGGTGTTATTGTCATTGCGGCAACCAACAGACCTGACATTCTTGATCCCGCACTTCTTCGTCCGGGTCGTTTTGACAGACAGGTAACAGTAGGTTATCCCGATATAAAGGGAAGAACAGATATTCTTAAAGTTCATGCAAAAGGCAAGCCTCTTGCTCCCGATGTTGTGCTTGAAAAAATTGCACAACAGACTGTCGGTTTTACAGGTGCAGATCTTGAAAATCTTCTCAACGAAGCTGCACTTCTTTCAGCAAGAAAAGGACTTCGTTCAATTACAATGACTGAAATTGAGGAAGCTACAATAAAAGTTATTGTGGGTACAGAAAAACGTTCTCACAAAGTAAATGAAAAAGATAAAAAGCTTACAGCTTACCACGTAGCAGGTCATGCTGTTGCAACATATTATCTTGAAACTCAGGATCCCGTAAGACAGGTGTCAATCATCCCCCGCGGTATGGCAGGCGGGTTTACAATGTCTGTTCCTGTTGAGGATAAGCTTTATAAATCAAAGAACAGTATGCTTGAAGATATTGTTGTTCTTCTCGGTGGCCGTGTTGCCGAAGCACTCACTTTCGGTGATATTTCTACCGGTGCATCAAATGATATCGAAAGAGCTTCTGAAATTGCCCGTAAGATGGTAACAAAATACGGTATGAGTGAAGAACTCGGCCCCATAGCATTCGGAACAGGTCATGATGAGGTTTTCCTCGGCAGAGATTATTCAAGTGTCAGAAATTATTCTGAAACAGTTGCTGCAAAAATCGACACTGTTGTGGGTAATATTATTTCAGATGCATATAACAAATGTACTGATCTTCTCAGAACACATTCAGATAAGCTTACTCTTATTGCAGAATATCTTATTGCAAATGAAAAAATCGGTGAAAAAGATTTTGCTGATCTTATGGAAGGCAAAAACACTGTTTGTGAAGAAACTCAGACAGTTAATCCTGCAGAAGAAGTTTCTGAAGAAACTGAAACCGGTTCAGAAGAATAATTTTAATTCCGGAAGGTAGCATTTGTTTGCTGCCTTTTTGGAATATAATGAATTAATAATCGTTATCGCAAAAGTCGGGTGATTAATGAAAAATGAATAAAAAGGCTAATCAGAGTAGTGTTTTAAAATTCATTTACTCAGTTATTATTTTATCGTTGCACACGGGCTTATTCTATTGTACGCTGTTTTTTGAGTATAATAAAATACTTGAAGCTCCGCTTGATTCAGGCGGTTATCTGATGGTTGTGTTATATTTTGCAGGTATGCTTGGTATCTGCAACATGATGGGAGCCTTAAGGATAGGGCATAACCGAAGATTCAATATTGTAATTTCTCAGATTATAAGTATTGTTTTTATAAACATAATTGCTTATCTTCAGCTGAGTCTTATACATCGAGCTTTTCTGCCTGTTTATCACATTATTGTTCTTACTTTTGCTCAGATACTCGCAGCTGCGGTCTGGACGGTTGTTGTTTTTGCAGTTAATAAGAAATACGATTCGGTAAAAGATCTCATTCTTATCTACGGTGATAAACGTGCCGAAGAAATAATCTACAAAATTCTTGAACGAGAAGACCGTTACAGAATCAGAGAAACAATTCAGTATTTTCCCGATACATATGTTTCTTCTAATAATCTTGAAGAAGTAAAAAAACGTATCTGTCATTATAATGCTGCTGTTATTTACAGACTTGAAAGCAGTGTAAGAAACGATCTTCTTAAATTCTGTTATGAAAATGATGTTGAAGTATTTCTTCCGCCCCGTATTTCAGATATTATAGTGCGCGGTGCAAAAGAACTCGATCAGTTTGATTCTCCTCTTATCGTCTGCCGAAACTGTTCACTTACAGATTATCAGCGTGTAATGAAAAGAATTTTTGATATCGTGTTTTCTTTGGCAGGCATTGTTGTTTCTGCGCCGATAATGCTTGCAATTGCTGCTGCAATTAAATTTTATGATGGCGGTCCCGTTTTGTTTAAACAGAAAAGGGTTACAGTTAATGAACAGCTTTTTGATATTTATAAATTCAGAAGTATGATTGTTGATGCAGAAAAAGAAAATATGGTAATTCCTGCAACAGACAACGACCCGAGAATTACCCCTGTCGGTAAATTGATAAGAAAGCTTCGTTTTGATGAATTACCTCAGCTGTTCAATATTCTTAAGGGTGATATGTCCTTCGTCGGTCCTCGTCCCGAAAGAATAGAACATCATATAAAATATACAAGCCAGATTCCCGAATTCGCTTACAGAACAAAAGTGAAAGCAGGTCTTACAGGGTATGCTCAGGTAATGGGTAAGTATAATACAACACCCTACGATAAATTGTTGCTTGATCTGATTTATATTCAGAAATTTTCATTTTTCCTTGATTTCAGACTGATTCTTCTTACAATCAAGATTATCTTTATGAAAGAAAGTACTGAAGGTTTCAAAAATAAAAAAGAAAAGAGAGATTTATAATGAAAAAATTGTTACTTGTAATTACAATTTTTATTCTCATATTCGGCTTTTGTGCCTGTGACAGTAAAAATGAAGATGAAATTTATGACAATTCATTTTATGAAGAATTTCCCACAGGTGATGAGGTTGTAACAATCGAAATTGAAAAAAATCCTCAGGCAGAGATTACTCTGACTGACGGTTCAACCATTGTAATTGAATTGCGTTATGATGTTGCCCCCAATGCTGTCGCTAACTTCATTGCATTTGCCGATGAAAAGATTTACGATAAATTTGCATTTACTGATGTCCGCAGAAACTGTATTGTAATGACTGATACTCTTGAAGGTGAATTTGAACCACCTTATTATGTAATGGATGAGTTTGATAACGGTTCTGATTCTCTTTCTCATGTTCGCGGCACTGTTTCTATGATCAGAGAATCTTCATCAGATTCATTGACAGGACAGTTCTTCATTCTTACGGAAGATCAGGAACATTTTGATGCAACATTCACAGCTTTCGGTACAGTAATTGAAGGCATTGAAAATCTTGATAAGATTGCATCTTCTGAAGTTGATGAAAAAGGCAATCTTGTTACTCCTGTTGCTATTGAAAAGGTCAAAGTAAGAACATACGGTGAAAAATTCCCGTTACCCACAATAATTCGTAAATAATGAGAGGTTATCACATTATGAAAAAAGCAATTTCGTTAATTCTTGCATTGTTTGTAATGCTTGGTATGTTTTCTTTTGCAGGTTGTACAGACGATGATACAACTGTTCCCGAAAGTGAATCAGAAGCAGGATTCGGATTTGAAACAAAAAATCCTGTTGCACTTATTGAAGTTGAAAATTTCGGTAAAATTTATGTTGAGCTTTATTATGATAAAGCTCCCAATACAGTAAAGAATTTTATTTCTCTTGCAAACAGCGGTTTTTATAACGGTCTTACATTCCATAGAATCATCAATACATTTATGATTCAGGGCGGCTGTCCTGAAGGTACAGGAACAGGGGATCCCGGTTATTCAATCTTTGGTGAATTTGATGTAAATGGTTTTGAAAATGATATCGCCCACAGCAGAGGCGTAATTTCAATGGCAAGAAACGGCTACAGTTATGATTCAGCAGGCAGCCAGTTCTTTATTGTTCATCAGGATTCTCCTCATCTTGACGGTCAGTATGCAGCTTTCGGCATGGTTATTGAAGGTATGGATGTTGTTGATGAAATTGCAGGAGTTGAGACCGGTTACAATGACAGACCTGTAAATGATGTGGTTATCAAATCAATTACAGTTGATACAAACGGTAAAACTTACGGCGAACCTGAAAAAATGTAAATTAATTTAATAAAAAATTCAAAAAAACACTTGATTTTAATATACACGTGTTGTATAATGAAAATACCAAAATAAAGAAAGGATGGAAATTAGCAATGAAGGTTATCATTAAGCTTCTCCTTAAGTTCATGGTTAAGGTTCTTCTTCCCCTTGGCATCTTCGCAGCTGTTGTTAGCTACGTTGAAGAAATGCTCAGCAACATGGGTGAATAATTCCTATTTCCAAAAGTTTCGATCCACCACGCAAGTGGTGGATTTAACTTTTTACGGAATATTTTTTTTTAAACATCATAAAACTTATTTCAGAGGAATAAATATTTTTCAGGTGATTGATTTGAAACACTTGAAAAAAGTTATTCCTTATTTTATAATTACAGTAACAGCAATCGGATTGGTTTTTGTAAGTTTTTCTTCAGATTCCGATTCATTTGTAAAAAGCAGTAACAGTAATATGCCCGTAATAATCATAGATGCAGGGCATGGCGGTGCAGATGGCGGTGCCGTTGCAGATGACAACACGCAGGAGCAATATATAAATCTTGATATTGCTCTTAAAATGAACGATATTCTCACAGAACTGGGATATGAAACGATTATGACAAGAACTGATGATAATTCGATTCATGATCCTGATGCTCAGACTATTCGGGAAAAGAAAGTGTCTGATCTGCATAATCGTCTTAAAATAATACAATCCAATCCTGATTCAATTTTTGTTTCAGTACATCAGAATCATTTCTCAGAGAGTAAATACAGCGGCACTCAGGTGTTTTATTCCGGAAACAATCCGAAGAGTGAGAATCTGGCACAGATGATTCAACAGAATGTAAAAGAACTGTTGCAACCTGAAAATAAACGAGTAATCAAAGAAAGCGGAGACTCTATATTTTTGCTGTATAATTCAGAAGTTCCCTCTGTTCTTGTGGAATGCGGTTTTCTTTCAAACCTTGAAGAAACAGAAAAACTTAAAAATGAAGAATACCGTCTGCAAATGGCTGAGGCTGTATGTAAGGGTATTATAGAATATTTAAATTGTGAAGAACTATCATCTTCCATGAATGATTGAGAGGCATAAAAATGGCATCAAAATCAAAAACAATGTATGTTTGTACTTGTTGTGCATATGAATCTGCAAAATGGTTCGGGCAGTGTCCCGGTTGCGGTGAGTGGAATACAATGGAAGAAACTGTTATCAATGCAGTTTCTTCTAAAAAACATGCTTCAACACTCAGCAGAGGTGCTGCAGTTGTGATTGATGAAATACGCGAAACAGATGAAATAAGGTATGATACCGGAATTTCAGAATTCAACCGAGTTCTCGGCGGCGGTCTTGTAAAAGGTTCACTTGTTCTTATCGGTGGTGATCCCGGAATAGGTAAATCTACAATTCTTCTTCAGGCCTGTAAATTTTTATCAGAAAATAAAACTGTTCTTTACGTTTCAGGAGAAGAATCTGCAAGTCAGATAAAGTTAAGAGCGTCAAGACTCGGTGTTATGAGCAAAAATCTTTATGTTTTGTGTGAAACTGATGCTGAGTATATAACTGAACTCATAAGAACGGACAAGCCTGATGTTGTTATTGTTGATTCAATTCAGACTATGAATATTACAGATATTCAGTCTTCAACAGGCAGCGTAACTCAGGTAAGGGAATGTACCAACCTTTTTATGAGAACTGCAAAGTCACTTGCAATACCTGTTTTTATCGTTGGTCATGTCAATAAAGACGGTAATATTGCAGGTCCTAAAGTTCTTGAACATATTGTTGATACCGTGCTTTATTTTGAAGGTGACAAAAATATGTCATACCGTATACTCAGAGCGGTAAAGAACAGATTCGGTTCAACTAATGAGATCGGTGTATTCACTATGAATGATACAGGACTGGAGGAAGTCCCCAATCCGTCTAAAATGCTTCTTGAAGGCAGACCGAAAAATACCTCAGGAACATGTGTTATGTGTGTTATGGAAGGCTCCAGGCCTATTCTTGCAGAGGTTCAGGCGCTTGTTACTGCAACGGGATTCGGTACACCGAGAAGAATGACCAATGGGTATGATTATAACCGTATGGCGATGCTCATTGCAGTGCTTGAAAAAAGAGCAGGGTATTATTTTGCAAATACAGATTGCTATCTGAATATCATCGGAGGTCTCAAAATTGATGAACCTGCATCAGATCTTTCTGTAGTTCTTGCACTTGTTTCATCACTGAAAGATATGATTCTTAAGGATGATGTGATTGCATTCGGTGAAATCGGTCTTGCAGGCGAAATACGCGGAGTGTCAAATGCACAGCAGCGTGTAAATGAAGCCATAAGAATGGGATTCAGGAAAATAATTATTCCATATCATAATTACAGATCTTTACCGGATGAAATAAAGAAGCAGGCTCAGATAGTAGGTGTCCGCACTGTCAGAGATGCTTTTACCGAAATAGTATTATGAAGTGCAGTGCAGTAATAGCTTCGGGAATTTCACCGCAAATGATACATTTTCTTGCTCAGCAAAATATTGAGGTATTATCATTTCCTGATAATCCAAATGCAGAAAAGCGTGTTGCTCATCATTCTGACCTTTCATTCTTTTTTGACGGACAAGATACGTTGTTTATTGCAAAAGAAATGGCTGAATATCGGTTGCAACTTGAAAAATATTGCAGAAATGTTGTAGTTGTCAGTGAAAAGCTTGGTCATAAATATCCTCGGGATGTGCTTCTCAACTGTGTTGTTACGGGAAAATATTTTATTTGTAATCCTGATACTGTTTCACGGGAAATATATAATAAAATGATAGGTGAAGGTTATGAAATTGTCAGTGTAAGGCAAGGGTATACAAAATGCTCTGTATTGCCGGTCAATGATAGTGCTATTATAACAGATGATAGCTCAATAGCATCACGCTGTATACAAGCAGGTATGGATGTGCTTGAAGTGTCGAAGGGGAGTGTGACTCTCAATGGGTTTGATTACGGCTTTATCGGAGGTGCAGCCGGGAAAATATCCGATACACAGATTGTTTTTAACGGTGATATAACAAGACATTCCGATTATGAAAAAATTCATCAGTTTCTGCAGAAATATGGTGTTTCAGAAATTTCATTTGACGGTGATCTTGTGGATATAGGAAGTATTATTCCGATAGGAGGAAAATAAATGAAGAAAAATAATGTAAAAAATCCTGCAGCAACTTTTATGGCTTTTACTACCCTTGCAGTAATTTGGTCTGCGGTTAAAAGAATGATAAAGAAGTATCATAAAAAGCAGGAAATTTTCTATTGATAACAGTAAAAAAATAAGGCTGTAAAATGTGCGGGGTTGCTAAGGACAGTTAAAATTATCGGGAGACACTTTGTAATGAAGTGCTCCCGATTTTTTATATAAAAAGAGACACTTTCGGTTTGAAAGTGTCATAGTGGGTTATATACTTTAACAACAACTACGCTAAGGCGAAAATATTTTCTTCGGTGTGCATAAGTGATATTGCAAATTAAAATTTGCAGTGATATTTTTGATAAATCAAAAGTGATATTAAAGCCTTGCGGCTTCAGTGTTATTTTATTCGCTTAAAACTGTCCGAAGGACAATAACACTGTGCAAAGCACAATAAAACTGTGAAGCAATATCACTCGCCGTATGGCGAATAAAACTGCCGAGTGTCCTTACGAACACTCGGCTAATTACATCCTTATTTTTTTATTCTTCATCTGTTTCGTAATCATGCCATATAAATTCACTGCCGTCAGAGAACCAGTCATCGTCTGATTCTTCACGGATTGTGAACGGGATTTCATCTGTTACTTCAATTTTTCTGAGTCTTGACCAGATTGAAGCATTGAGACTGAGCATATATCCGCAGCCTGACGGAGTTCTCCAATCGGTGAGCGGTGCTTCAGGAAGACCGAATGCTGCAAGCAGTGACATTATTATTCCGCCGTGAGTTACTATTGCACATTCTCTTGTACCTGTTTTGAGCAGACCTTCAACTATTTTTATGAAACCGTTGCATATTCTTGTACTGAAATCCTTGTTTGATTCACCGAACGGGGGAGCTGCATCGCTTCCGCCCTTAAGCCATGTCTTGAAATATTCGTTTTCACTCAGTTCGTCAGCAGTTGAACCTTCAAACTCACCGAAGTTACACTCCATGAGTTCGTCAAGAAGAATAGGCTCTTTGTCGGGATAAATCAGTTCTGCTGTTTCTGTACAACGTTTTAAAGGACTTGAAAAAACAGCTTCAACTTCCGGAAAGTAACCCGTTGTTGCAAGTTCTTTTACCTGACTTATGCCCTCTTCGCACAAAGGTTCATCTGTATGTCCGATATATCTGCCTTCAATTGTTCCTTTTGTCAAACCGTTTCTTATAAGATAAATTTTATAGTTTCTCATTAAATTTAGTCCTTTACAAATTGTTTTGTCTGTTGTAGAATAATATACATCAATAATTGTGGGGTGTCAAGTATGAGTGCAGATTTTGCATTGCGTCTTACAGATCTCAGAAAAGAAAGAAATTTAAGTCAGAAAGAAGCCGCATCATGTCTTGGCGTTTCACAGGCTCTTTTGTCTCATTATGAAAAGGGAATAAGAGAGTGTAAGCTTGATTTTATAAAAAAAGCCTGTGACTACTATGATGTTACTTCTGATTATCTGCTCGGAATTTCAGACAGCAGACACGGTTTTAACGATATTTATACAAAAACTGAACTTGCTACTGACAGTGAACTCAAAATAAAAACAATTTTCAGAGCAATTGTAAGTCTGAGTGAAAAACTCAGTGCATCCGGTGATTCTGCAGAGAACAGTCTGCGTGAAGCAATACTTATGTCTGTATACAGATTTGCGCTTCTCAGTGTAAAATACGGCATTTCCGATAAGGATTGGTTTGAAATCAATGCAAAAGACGGAGAAATTCTCGCATCTCGTATTCTTGATAAAATGTTTTCCGGTGTAAGACAAAAAGAAAAATCTTCACAGAATGCATACACTGAAGAACCTGAATTTCTTAAAACAGTTATAAATAATTCAGAGAAACTCATTCGTGAAAGATATGAAAAAATGCTTGGTAAATAAAAAAGGAGCTGTAACCAGCTCCTTTAATTTTTTTTATTCTGTTACTTCTTCAACAGGTTCCCATGATGCTGTGCCGAGCCAGTCAAATTCATAGTTCTTTTCATCAGTCATTCTGAACTGGATCTGTACATCACCGTTGTCTGCAAAAGATCCTTTGCATGTAAGATCAGCTGCGATATCAGCAATAATATTGATTCTGAATGATGTGATTCTGCCTGTGCACTTGTATGTGCCGTCTTCCTGTTTCTCAAGTTCAACACTGAGGTTGATTGTTGAGTATGTGTTGTTTTCTTCATCAGCAACATATGTTACTGAGTAATCATTAACACTTGCGTATTCTGCACAGTTTTCATTAAGTGCTGCAAGAACTGCTTCCTTATCTCTGATACCGAAAACATTTTCAATTGTTTCAGTTGTGTTGTTAAGAACGATAGAAATATTGAGGTTGTTTCCGTCTGCACTGCATTCAGCTTTAAGTACATCTTCTGTTGTAAGAGTTACAGCAGTTGAATCGTAGGGATAAATTACAGAGCTTACAGAACTGTTCATATCACCGAAAGGAATAACGGGGATTGATGTGTCAATACCGCCGATAATTCTGTCTTTGATTGCTTTTGCTGAATTGTTGAGTGCTTTGAGTGAATCACTTTCTGTTGCTTCACCGGTTGCAGTATTAAGTGCAAGAATTTTGATTGAATCAGCACGGAGAGATTCATTTGTCTTTACACCGGGTTTGTTTTTAGCAGTAAAGTTGGCATCTGACTGAACTTTTGATATGATATCGTTATAAAATGCGATTATTTCATTTTCTGATACGGGGATTGCATCACCTACATCAATAGTAGCAGCTACAAACGGATCTTCTTCAACTTCTGCTGTTGTATCAGTACAAGCTGTGAAAGATGCAATCATTGTAAAGCAAAGTAAAATTGCCATTAAAACTGAAATGTTCTTTTTCATGAGTGAAAACCCCTTTCGGATTTTGGTGATATTTAATAAAATTATTATATCATACAATAATTAGATTTACAATAGTAAAATTAATAATTATCACAAAGACCTTTTTCATCAAAAATATATGCAGCTTCAAGAGCAATTTCAACGCCCTTTTCGATTGTTTTGAGATCAATAATGTCTGCCTTATCTCTTCTTGTGTGATAGTATCTGGGAGGTCCTGGATTCATTGCTGCGAGAGAAACACTGGGGATTCCTGCCTGAGATGTTGCAGCCGCATCAGATGCACCGGCAAAGATAACTGAATACTTCATGTCAATACCTGCATTGAGAGCAGCCTTTTTAAGAAGCTTACAGCATCTGTCATCATGTTTTGTAAGACCTGACATATCTCTGTTGTAAATAAACATATCATCGTAATCTTTGAATGTGTCGAGTGCAACAAACATTGTTTCAATATCTTTGCATTCCTGAACGTGTTTCTTTGCAAAATCCTTTGCACCTCTTACACCTGCTTCTTCAGCGCCTGAGAATACAGCAACAACTTCTGTGTTTTCAAATCTTACATTATTGTCATCCATAAACTTGAGTACTGCTGCAGCAACCATACAACCGGTAAGGTTGTCGTTTGCACCGTCAACACAAGTTTTGTAATCAATAAAGAAGAACAAAAGTACAAAAGCGGGAAGGAAAGCAAGACCTGCCCATGCAAACCAGCTGATATCTGTAGCAGCAGGAGTGATAAGGTTGCCCTGAATGAGACTTACTATGCTGAAAACAATATTCCAGCCGAGACCTACTGCAGCATAAATGAAAACAAAATACATCATGCCGGGGCCTACAAGGTGAGTATATCTCCATTCAAAAGAAGAGTCTGCATGTCCTGCAAAATAAATTCTTCTTTTTACTTCGCCTGTGGGTTTTCTTGAGAGCATTACATTGTGTGATGTCTGTTTTTTATAGAATTTATCAAGAAATTCTTTGTAGAAAAGGAATTCACCTGCGAGACATGTTGTAGCTGCAAGTGCAAGAATAAGTGAAACTAAAGGCATGCTGAAAAGAAGGAACAGTGATGCAATAAAAAGTAATACACCGTCAATTTTTGTCCAGCCGAAGAAAGCCTTGTTTGCAATTGTAAATTCTTCGGTTACAACTTCATCTGCAGCTTTTCCTGTCTGTTTTGCCATTAATTCCTGAGCTTTGAGTTCAGCCTCACTACCGGAAGGTCTGGGGCCTATATCTTTGCAGACTTTTTTAATTGTCCATGCGGCGAAATTCGCACATTCCCTCAGTTTGGACTTGTACTGAGGACCGCAATCCTGTGGTTTCATTGTTTCATCCTCCAAATTTTATATCTATATTATAATATCATAATAAAATATAATTGTCGATTGTAAATCCACATAAAAACAATAATAACATATTGTGCAAAATTACCATAGATTTTTTTTGACAAACAGACAAAATAAATGTATAATATAAATAAAATGCGAACTTTGTAAAAAAATTCATTTTTTTAATTTTTAATTTGATTTTGCAAGTTATAATGTCAGAAAAATCAAAAAGGTGTCGTTTATGAAAAAAGAGAAGTTAACAGAGTTGTTTCAGAGTAAAAAAATTATGACTGCATCCATAGCTGTTTTTCTTGTTGTTTTGTTTTTTGTGACATTTATGATCACGAATTTTGTTATACGTCATACAAATACAGAAAAAGAAACAACAGAAATAATTAAGGAAACAACAACTTTATTTATAACGGAATCCACAACAGAGGCGGAAAAAACTACAGAGGCTTTGACTGCGGTTATTACCACCAAAACAGATGTTACAACCACGACTGCAGCAACAACGGGCAAACAGGAAACTACTGTTGCCGCAACTGCTGATTACATTTTGACAGGTACGCTTATAAGTTATCCCTCTTCAACTTCAGAATGGGAACTTATATGTCTTAACCGTAACAGACGAGTCAGTGCAGACACTGAAAAGAAAATTTCACTGTCAAATGTGGCAGGTACTCAGACGAAAATGGATTCAAGAGCTGCACAGGCATATAACAGAATGTACGAAGCCGCTGCAGCAGATAATATATATCTGACACCCTGTTCAGGATACAGGAGTTATTCAAGGCAGAAATATTTGTTCGATGAGTATGTCAATGAATATCTGCAACAGGGAAACAGCAGGGAAGATGCTGAGCTTCTTGCATCAAAGAGACGTAACCCTCCGGGAAGCTCTGAGCATAACATCGGCATCTGTATGGATATAATCTGTGCAGCAACAAGCGCAAATTTCCAGAACACTAAAGAGTACGCCTGGCTTTGTGAAAATGCGGCGGATTATGGCTTTATTTTAAGATATCCTGAAAATAAAACAAGTATCACCGGTGTTAAATTTGAACCCTGGCATTGGAGATATGTCGGAACAGAAAATGCAGCCAAAATAAAGGCAAGCGGACTGTGTCTTGAAGAATATCTCGGACTGGCATAAATTTCTTATATTTCGCTTGACAAATCAGTTTTGTTCTGTTATAATTCATAAAGTCTGTTATAAATATAACAGTGACCCTTGCTCCCGACAAGGGGGCCAATGTCCAGAAGGAGGTGCAACTAATGTCAAAAGCTAACTACGAAGCAGTCGTTATCTTTTCAGTAAAGAACGGTGAAGACAAGATCCCCGCTCTTGTAGAAAAGTTTAAGGCTCTTATCGAAGCAAACGGAACTCTTGACTCAGTTGATGAATGGGGCAAAAGAAAGCTCGCATATCCCATCAACTACGAGAATGAAGGCTACTACGTGCTCTACACATTCGCATCAGAGCCTGAATTCCCCGCAGAGTTCGAGCGTATCATCAACATCACAGATGATGCAGTTCGTACAATGATCATCAAGGTCGAGAAGACTGAAGCTGTTGAAACAGCAGAAGCAGCAGAAGAAGCTGCAGAATAATTTCCTTTAGAAAGGATGCAAAAAAATGCTTAATTGTGCTGTAATCATGGGCAGATTAACAACTGATCCCGAATTGAGAACAACATCCTCAAATATCTCTTTTGTAAGATTTTCTGTAGCTGTTGACAGAGCTTATCAGCGTCAGGGATCTGAGCGTCAGACTGATTTTATCAATGTTGTTGCTTGGCGTCAGACTGCAGATTTTGTCTCAAAGTATTTTCGTAAAGGTCAGATGATCGCTGTTCAGGGATCAATTCAGACAGGTTCATATGAAAAAGACGGTGTCAGAAGACAGACATTTGAGATTCTCGCAGACAATGTAAGCTTTTGTGGTTCAAAAAGTGAATCAGGTGCAATGGGAGACAGATTCCCTGCTCCTGCAGCTCAGCCCGCATCCTTCCAAACCAACGTTTCTGATGATTTTTCAGGCGTTGATGCAGCGGAAGATGATCTTCCGTTCTGATATTCTTAAATAGGAGGTTTCCGTAATGGCTTACGATAAAGAAAAGGGCGGACGTCCCGGCAACAGAAAAGGCCGTAGAAAAGTCTGCACATTCTGTGTTGAAAAGACAGAATATATCGATTACAAAGA
>JAZOUN010000101.1:0-17562 GCA_045658165.1 Acutalibacteraceae bacterium | reverse complement strand
ATATTCCTGACCCTCTGCAAGATGGTATGTGTAGTCTTCCATAAATGCTGAAGCACCGTTACCGTTTTCACCCATAGCCTTGAGAATTGCTGTCATTGCGGCAACTTTCCAGTCACCTTCGCCACCGTAACCGTATCCCTGAGCCATAAGATGCTGGCTTGCAAGACCGGGAAGCTGCTCCATACCGTAAAGATCCTGGTATGTGTTTGAGAATGCCATTGCGCCTTCTGTATCAAGCATTTTCTTCATTGCTATTTCTTCTTTTGCCTGATAACGGATTGCATCAGTATTTTCTGTTGCAATATCGTATTCTGATGTATATACAGCCATAAGTGCGTCGATTTCAGCTTCTGTGACTTCGTTCATAACCTTTACAAGGTCGCCAACAGCCCATGTGTTGACCTGCCAGCCGAGTTTTGTCTGAACTTCTACTTTATCGCCTTCGGTAACTGCAACTTCACGCATATTGTCACCGAAACGCATAACTTTCATGCTCTTTGAAACTGCAACGCCTACACATGCTTTCATCCAGTCTCCGAGCTTTTTGTGAACATTTTCGTTCTTCCAGTATCCTGCAATAACTTTGCGCGGCATACGGAGTCTTGCTGCGATGAATCCGTGTTCACGGTCACCGTGAGCAGCCTGATTGAGATTCATAAAATCCATATCGATTTCTTCGTTGGGGATTTCTTTGTTATACTGTGTTGCAAGGTGGCAGTAAGGCTTCTGCAGTGATGCCAGACCGTTTATCCACATCTTGCTGGGAGAGAATGTGTGACACCATGTAATAATACCTGCACATGTGTCGTCATAATTAGCTTCTTTTACGATATCTGTTATTTCTTTATTTGTCTTTGCAGTAACTTTATAAACAAGAGGGAAAGGAAGATATTTACTCATTTCCTCTGCCATTTCCTTAGCTCTTTCTTCAACTGTTTCAAGAACTTCGGGACCGTAAAGGAACTGAGAACCTACAACAAACCAAAAATTGTAATTTTTATTCATATGTATTCCTCCGTATCAAGAATCACAATCCAATTCAGTATACATTATATATTATCTTTTTGCAATAGGAAAAATAAACAATAATTTATCGAGCCAATTAACAATGTATAATGTACAATTTACAATTATGCAGATGTTATATCACAGGCGGTTGCTGCAAATCATTGTGCATTGTAAATTGTAAATTGTTCATTAGTTAAATTATTGTTTTTTCTTGATTTAATTTTTATTATATGCTAATATCCAATTATCATAAATAAAGCAGGTGTTAAAATGAAAATACCAACATATCACAAAAGTTTAGATGTTCTGCATTTCGGCACACTGAAACCCAGAGCATACTTTATTCCCTATGACTGTCTCGACGATGCGCTGACAGGCGACAGAAACAAATCTGCATATTTTACATCACTCTGCGGTGAATGGAACTACAGATTCTGGAACAGTTTTGAAGATATTGACTGCGAATTCTGGGCAGACGGTTTTGACTATGCGTCACTTCCCGAAGTACCCGTCCCCGGCAATGTTCAGCTTTATAAAAATGTAGAGCATGACAAACCTCTTTACTCCAATCTTTACTATCCGTTCCCCACAGATCCTCCCCATGTACCCGACGAGAACCCCTGTTCCGCATTCATCAAGGAATTCTATGTGAATGAAGAAATGATTGAAAGAGACAACATCATTACATTTGAAGGTGTTGCATCCTGTTTCTATCTGTGGATCAACGGTCAGTTTGTAGGTTACAGCCAGATCAGCCACTCAACAAGCGAATTCAACATTTCAGAATATGTTCATCAGGGCGTGAACAGAATTGCTGTTCTTGTTGTAAAATGGTGTGACGGTTCATATCTTGAAGATCAGGATTTCTTCCGTCTTTCAGGTATTTTCAGAGAAGTTTATATTCTTTCAAGAAGCAAAGTCCGTCTTGAAGATGTATACATAAAACAGGATTTCAGTGACGACTTCAGCAGTGCTACTCTTGAAGTTGACTGTACATTCAACAAAAAAACAGATATAAGCTACGGTCTTATTTCACCTGCAGGTTATGTGATAGGCAACGGAGATTCATCACATGCACAGTTTGAAGTAAAAATTGATTCCCCAATGATGTGGAACGATGAAACTCCTTATCTTTACACACTTTTCCTCACTGTTGAAGATGAAATCATTCCTTTCCCTATTGCGCTGTGCAAAAAGGAAATCAAAGATAAGAAACTCCTCATTAACGGCAAGGCTGCAAAGCTCCGTGGTATTAACCGTCACGATTCATCCGAAAACGGCTACGTTGTAACTGTTGATGATATGAAAAAAGATCTTCTGATGATGAAGCGTGCAAACGTAAACTGTATCAGAACTTCTCACTACCCCAACGATCCCCGTTTTGTTGAACTCGCTCAGGATCTCGGTTTCTATCTTGTAAATGAAGCAGATATTGAAACTCACGGCATGGGCTGGAACACAGACGAAGACTGGGATTGGTTCCGTTGGTCAATGCTTTCAACCGTTGATGAATGGGAAGCAGCTTATGTTGACAGAGCTGAACACCTCTTTGAGCGCGACAAGAATCAGGGCTGTGTTGTTATGTGGTCTCTCGGCAATGAAAGCGGATGCGGTAAGAATCACCGTGCAATGAGAAATTACATCAAATCACGCGATAACAATGCTATTGTTCATTACGAAAATGCTCATCTTGAGTTCAAGGCAGTTCCCGAAGGCGAGAATTTTGCCGACATTTCAGATGTTGAAAGCCGTATGTATTCAGGATACGTCTACACAGAGGGCTATCTCAACAATGAAGAATACAACAAGCCTTTCTACTGGTGTGAATATGTATGTTCAATGACAACAGGTGATGTTCACGAATACTGGAAGCTTGTCGATAAATACGAAAACCACACAGGCGGCTGTATCTGGGAATGGTGCGACCATGCCGTAAGAATTGATGTTGAAAACGGAAATCCCCGTTACTATTACGGCGGTGACTTCGGCGAATATCCCCACAACGGCATCTGCTGTATCGACGGTCTTGTATTCCCCGACAGAACACCCCGTCCCGGTTACTACGATATGAAGAAGGTTTATGAGCCTTTCCGCGGAAGTTACAAAGACAACTTCCTCACTGTTAAAAATGTCCGTTATTTCACTCCCCTTTCAGATCTTTATGCTGACTGGAAAGTTGAAAGCAACGGTGTTACAATTATTTCGGGCAGAATTGAATCTCTCGACATTGCACCGCAGGACAAAAAAGATTTCAGACTTATGGGTATTGATGAATTCAACTACTCAGGTGACACATTCCTTACCGTTTCCGTAAAACAGAAAAAAGATACTCTCTGGGCAGAAAGCGGCTATGAAGTAGGTTTCATGCAGTTCGAAATCGAAAGCAGCAAACCCACAGCAGAAAAAGAAACAGCACTTCTTGTCTGCGAAGAAAAAGACAGATTTGTTACTGTTTCAAACGGTGCAAATGAATATGTATTTGATAAGTCATACGGCAGAATCTGTTCAATCAAGCGTGACGGTGCGGAAATTCTTGAAAAACCGACTTCTTTCAAACTCTGGAGAGCACCCAGCTATAATGTCGGCTCATCTCCTGCATGGTATGCAAATAATCTTCATCATGTGGCACAGAAAACCTATTCTGCAGTCGTGGAAAAAGCTGATGATGCAATCGTCATAAAGACAAAGATTGCCCTTGGCGGACCTGCAAATCCCCCAGTTATAAAGGCTGATGTTGATTATGTCTTCAACAACGACGGTACATTCACTGTTTACATTGACGGTAAAATCAAAAAAGAAGCTCCCGTGCTTCCCAGAATCGGAATGGAACTGATTCTTAAAGAAGAGTTTGAAAATATCTGCTATTTCGGTCTCGGCAAAATCGAAACATATCCCGACAGATATAAGGCGGCAAGATTCGGAGAATACGAACTGACTGTTACAGAAAATTATGTACCTTACATCAGACCTCAGGAAAATTCTTCTCACTTTATGACAAGACGCGTTACACTGAGCAACGATGCAGGTGCATCAGTCACAGCAACAGGCTTCGGCATAAATGATTTCAGTTTCTGTGCTTCACATTTTTCAGCAGAACAGCTCACAGAAAAGAAACATCATTTCGAACTTGAAAAAGAGCCTTACACAATACTTAATCTCGACGGAAGATTCACAGCTCACAGCGAAAATCCCGAATTCAACAATGACGAAAATAACCGTGTTATTGATGAAAAAGAATTCAAATTCGGATTTATGTTTGAAGTGAAATAAACAATAATTTATCGGGATCTTTCAATGAACAATTTACAATGTACAATGATTCGCAAAAACCGCCTGTATCGTTACAACTGCACAATTGTAAATTGTACATTATACATTGTTAATTAATCCGACAAATTCCGATTTATAAAATCAAAAAAACGCAGTCAGTACGTACGCTGACTGCGTTTTGTTTTTATGCAATTTGTGAAACAAGAGTAACAATAAACATCTTTATGACTTCGATAATTCTGAAGATTTTTGTAAAGTCAGCAGACTCTGTTTTTTCTTCACCGGATTCAGGTGAGAAGTCCACATCATCAAAACTCAGCACTGCGTTTTCACCCTTGAAGCAGAATTCAAGACCGCTGAAATTATCAATAACATCGTTTGTATAATTCACACCGTAATCAACACCGTAAAGATACAGAGTTTCAATGCTGATTTCAATTTCGTGCCACTGACTGTCTGCCGGAATAACAATGTTTTTATCAGCAGATGAATACCACACAACAGTGCCGTTATAAAGTTTCAGACATTCAAAAACAATATCATCAGCAGAGTCATTGCGGACACGGAATGATATTTTTCCGTAATTGCCGAAAGATGTACCAAGGCTGTTGAATCTTATTGCAGTAAGACCTTTTATGACAGAAGTCATGGGGCTTACTGAAAAACTCTCTGATTCTGCTGTAATTTTAAGACCTTTTTCACCGCTGAATGCTGAATCTTTTTCAACACGGACATCTGCTTTTTCTGCAGCCCATGCATCGTATTCACCGGTGTAAATATCATCCTTTACAAGAACAACAGTTTCAGTTTCGCAATCTGCCCAGGGTTTTTCATACCAGCTTTTTGTATTATCAGTCATATTGACTGTAAATGGACTGACGGGAAGTGCTTTTTCACCCTCAAAAGATGCATAAAGATTTGCAGTCTGATTACCCAGAGCATAGGCATATGTCACGCTTACGGGATCTGCAACTTTACTGCTGTAAACTTCGATTGTATCTTCAGCTGTAATCACCGCGTCAGCCTGAACATAAATATTGTCTTTCCCTGAAACAGCAAAACCTCTTATAAGACCGTCTGCAACAAGTCCGTCTCCTGTATTGCAGAGTCTGATGATGATTTTACCATCTTTTATCTCATAACTTTCAACCGTTGCCGCTGTATAATCATAATCCGCACCGTAAACAAGAGATTTTGCACTGAAAGCCATTCTTTCGCCAATCTGCTGTTTACATTCGGGATGAATAGCACCGGCTACCGAAAGATATGTAAGAGGAACATCATAAATTGAAACAACAGCTCTTGAATCAGCCTCTTTTTTCTGCATCTGAGAAAAACCGATATTCATATCCCAGAGATCTGTACTGTTGGATTCAAGATACTGATAAGCCGCAAGCTGTGTATAGATAACGGGAAGGAGTCCGTCACAGTCAAAATGCTCTGAATATGACTTCTGCATAAGGTCAAACATCATTTCGTACTGTTCGGGTGTTTTCCCTAAAATAACATCAGTTTCTCCCTGATACCATATCATTCCCAACGGTCTGAAATGCGCCAAAGGAGCAATTTTCAGATTGTAATTGCAGGTCATATCATAATATATACTTCTGCCTGATTCATCCCATGTCTGCGCATCATAATATTCACCGTAACCTGAAAGCATTTTTTTCACTTCCTGATTACCGTCAATTGCTTCTCTTGAAATCCATGAAGCAATTGCACTGCCGCCCAGAGGAACATTAAGAATACCCACGGGCATACCGAGTTCTGCAATCATTTCTTTTGCAAAATAATATGCAACAGCACTTGTTTCATATATTCTTTCATTATTACCGGTCACCCACTGAGCACCGACAATATCTGACTGAGGATCACACGGAACAAGAGAAGTACTGCCCTTGTACTCATTCACTGCAGGAACGAGGAGCACACGGATATCAGAACCGAGTTTCTCTTTATTTTCAAACAGCTTTGAACCGTTTTTCTCCTGAGAAAGAGAATACTGCATGTTGCTCTGTCCGCTTGCAAGCCAGAGTTCACCGAAAACAACATTGCTGAGTGTTGCGAAAACAGTTCCGTTGTTTTTTACAACAATCTTATATTCATCGAAACTGCCCGAAGGAGCAATAAACGAAACGGCAAAAGTACCGTCAGATTCAACTGCTGACTCACCCTGAACAATCATATCATTATTTTTGTCATAAAGTTCAGCTGAAACAGAACCGCCTGACGCAGTACCCGAAATAACAGCTTCTTCATTCTGTGCAAACAACATTCCGTCACCGTAGAATGTATAAAGCCGGGCATCTGTCTTTGCAAAAGCCACCGATGAAACACCGAAAACCATTACAACACAAAGAATAAACGATAATAACTTTTTCATATCAGAATCATCTCCTTTTTTTCATTATAAAGCAACATTTAAAAACTGTCAATCAATAAAAAAACCGATATTTTCCGTATTCAGATAATATACACCAACCTTTGCAATTTTTTTAATTTTACCTCTTGACAAATCGCATATGAATATGTATAATACAGATAAATTCTTCACTGCTTTAAAGTGATGACATGTTGAAACAAGCAAAGGATTGGTATTCATGGCAATTAAAATTATATTATTGGTGGTATTTTTTGCAAGCATGATCGGCATCGGTTTATACTGCCGCAAAAATGCAACCGATGTTAACGGATTCGTTCTCGGCGGCAGAAGTGTAGGTCCCTGGCTTACAGCTTTCGCTTTCGGTACATCTTATTTCTCTGCAGTTATTTTCATAGGCTATGCAGGTCAGTTCGGTTGGAATTTCGGTCTTGCATCCACATGGATAGGTCTCGGCAATGCGTTCATCGGATCACTTCTTGCATGGGTTATTCTCGGCAGAAGAACAAGAGTTATGACTCAGCATATTGATTCAAGAACAATGCCTGATTTCTTCGGCAAACGGTTCAATTCCGAATCACTTAAAATTGCAGCATCAGTTATAGTTTTCATTTTCCTTATTCCTTATACAGCATCACTTTACAACGGACTTTCAAGCCTTTTCAATATGGCATTTGACATTCCGTATTATGTGTGTATAATAGTAATGGCTGTTCTTACATGTGTATACGTTGTTTTCGGCGGATACATGGCAACAGCAATCAATGACTTTGTTCAGGGCATAATAATGCTGGCAGGTATTGTTGCTGTTATTGCAGCTGTTCTTAAATCAAACGGTGGTTTCACTCAGGCTGTTGCAGCTCTTTCACAGATTGAAAATCCTGCTTCAGGAATGAGCGGTTCATTCACTTCACTTTTCGGTGCGGATCCTCTTTCACTGCTGTTTGTAGTTATACTTACATCACTCGGCACATGGGGACTTCCTCAGATGGTCGGTAAGTTCTACGCTATCAAGAGTGAAGATTCAATCAAAAAAGGAACTATCATTTCAACAGTATTTGCAATTATAGTTGCCGGAGGATGTTACTTCCTCGGTGGTTTTGCAAGACTGTACGGCAATCTCCCCGGCATTGTTTCAGATACAGGCGTTGTTTCATTTGATAAGATCATACCCTCAATGCTCGGTACACTTTCACAGTTTGCATGGGGCGATATAATAATTGCAGTTGTTATCGTTCTTGTTCTTGCAGCTTCAATGTCAACACTTTCTTCTCTTGTTCTCACATCAAGTTCAACACTTACTCTTGATGTTATCAACAGAAAAGAAAAGATGGCAGAAAAGAAAAAGATTCTTATGATGAGAGTTTTCATTGCTTTCTTCGTTATTGTTTCTGCAGTTATCGCAATTGTAAAAGACATGTTCGGTTTCACATTCATAGCTCAGATGATGGGTGTTTCATGGGGTGCTCTCGCAGGTGCTTTCCTTGCTCCTTTCCTCTACGGTCTTTACTGGAAAGGTACAACAAGAGCTTCCGTATGGTCATGTTACGCATTCGGCATCATTGTTACAATTGTTCAGTTACTTGCATCATTAGGTGCTATAACATTTACAAACCCCGTGCTTTCATACCTCTTTGCATCATCAATCAGAAGCGGTGTTCTTGCAATGGTAGGCGGTCTTATCCTCGTTCCCGTTGTAAGTAAGTTCACTCCCAAAATGACAGAAGCAGAAGTTAATGAAAAGTTCGTTTGTTACGACAAAAAAGTCCTTGTTTCAGTAAAAGAAACATTGGAAGAAAAATAAAAATCAGTACCGGCACCTCCCAGCAACGGGAGGTTGCCGTACTGTTATGAATAAACAAAATTAAGGAGTTTTTTAATGCCTATCACAGAATTTCTTGAAAGAAACGCAAGACTTTATCCCACAGATATAAGCCTTGTTGAAATAAATCCGGCCAACCAGCCCGAAAGAAATGTTACATGGCGCGAATACAATCTTATTGAAGCATCAGAATCAGAAAAATACCGCCGTGAAATGACATGGCGTGAATTCGACGTAAAAGCAAACCGTTTTGCAAACTTCCTCTTTACAAGAGGCATAAAAAAAGGTGACAAAGTTGCAATACTTCTGATGAACTGTCTTGAATGGCTGCCCATTTATTTCGGCATACTCAAAACAGGTGCACTTGCAGTTCCCATGAACTACCGTTACGCCGCAGATGAAATCAGATACTGTGCAGACCTTGCAGATGTAAGAATGCTTGTTTTCGGTCCCGAATTCACAGAACGTGTAACAGCTGTCAAAGACGAAATGAATATTGACAACTATTTCTTTGTGGGCACTCATGACGAAACACCCAACTATGCAGATAACTATGCAGAAATGACATACTACTGCTCAACAGTTGTACCTCCCGTAGAAATCAAAGATGATGACTATGCAGCAATCTATTTTTCATCAGGTACAACAGGTTTCCCCAAGGCTATTTTACATACTCATGCAGCTCTTGTGCACTCATGTAAAGCTGAGCAGAATCACCATTCTCAGACAAGAGATGACGTATTCCTCTGCATTCCCCCTCTTTACCATACAGGTGCAAAAATGCACTGGTTCGGAAGTCTTCTTTCAGGCAGCAAAGCTGTTCTTCTCAGAGGTGTCAAGCCCGAATGGGTTCTTCAGGCAGTTTCTGAAGAAAAGGCAACTATCGTATGGCTTTTGGTGCCCTGGGCACAGGATATTCTCGACTCTATCGACAGAGGCGAAATAAACCTTGAGGATTACAGAATCTCACAGTGGAGACTGATGCACGTAGGTGCACAGCCCGTTCCTCCCAGCCTTATCAAGAGATGGAAGACAACTTTCCCCAATCACGATTACGATACAAACTACGGTCTTTCAGAATCAATCGGTCCCGGATGTGTTCATCTCGGTGTTGAAAACATCCATAAAGTCGGTGCAATCGGTGTTGCAGGTTACGGCTGGCAGACAAAAATTGTTGACGAACACAGAAACGAAGTCGCACAAGGCGAAGTCGGCGAACTTGCAGTCAAGGGCGAAGGCGTCATGAAGTGTTATTACAAGAATCCCGAAGCATCAGCAGAAGTACTTACTGCTGACGGTTGGCTTCTTACAGGTGATATGGCAAGAATGGATGAAGACGGTTTCATCTACCTTGTTGACCGTAAAAAAGATGTTATTATCAGCGGTGGTGAAAATCTCTACCCCGTTCAGATTGAAGATTATCTGCGCGCTTACGATAAAATCAAGGACGTTGCAGTTATCGGTCTTCCCGATAAGCGTCTCGGCGAAATTGCAACCGCAATTATCGAAATTAAACCTGATATGACCTGTACGGAAGATGAAATCATAGAATTCTGTGACGATCTTCCCAGATACAAGAGACCTAAAAAGATTATCTTTGCCCAGGTGCCGAGAAATCCCACAGGCAAAATCGAAAAACCAAAGCTTCGCGAAATTTACTGCGGTGAAAGACTTGTTGAAGCTCAGACAACAAACTGATAAAAAAGGTTGTGGCAACACAACCTTTTTTCTGAATCAGAACCCGTACGACTATGCAGAAAGGAGAAAATCATGCCGCCGATTTCAATAATGATAAAACCTGCATCATCCTTATGCAACCTTTCTTGTGAATACTGCTTTTACCGTGATGTATCTGAGCACAGAGAACATCTCGGTTTCGGAATTATGGAAAAATCCACAGCAGAAACGCTTATAAAAAAAGCACTGAACTATTCCGCAGGAGAACCTGTTGCATTTGCTTTTCAGGGCGGAGAACCTACACTTGCAGGCCTTGATTTTTTTGAATTTTTCGTAAACACTGTCAGCCGTCTGAATACTGCAGGCAGCCGTATTTTTTACAGCATGCAGACTAACGGAACAACAATCGACGGTAAATGGGCTGAGTTTTTACACAGGAACAAATTTCTTGTGGGACTGAGTCTTGACGGAGACCTGGCAGATAATAAATTCCGTAAAAAACCGTCGGGACAGAATTCTTTTTACAAAATTCTTTCTGCAGCGGAAATTCTTAAAAATCACAATGTTGATTTCAACATTCTGACTGTTCTCACCGGATACTGTGCGGAAAACGGAGAAAAAATTTACCGTTACTTCCGTTCAAAAGGGTTCAGATATCTTCAGTTTATTCCGTGTCTTCGTCCATTCGGATCACACGAAGAAAATGAACTGTATATGACACCCGATCAGTATGCGGATTTCCTTATAAAAGTGTTCAATCTTTATGTCAAGGATTATGTAAGGCATAATTACATCAGCATCCGTCAGTTCGACAACTGGGTAAGGCTTTTTCTCGGTCAGCCCACGGAACAGTGCGGCATACGCGGACACTGTACACATCAGTATGTTTCGGAAGCTAACGGTAATATTTATCCCTGCGATTTTTACTGTACTGATGAATATCTTTTAGGCAACATAAATGAAATCGATTTCCATTCAGCCGAAAAGTCGGAAACTGCAAAAAACTTTATAAAAGAAAGTCTTCAGATCCCCGAAAAATGCAAGCATTGCAATGTTTCTGCACTTTGCCGTGCAGGAGGATGCAAACGCACACAACAAAGTGCCGATTACTGTACTGCTTATAAAAAATTCTTCACTTCATGTCTGCCATTGTTCAGAGTTTTTATCAACGAAAAATAGAAAAATACAGTTGCTGCAAAAAAAACAGCAACTGTTTTCTTTTTTATGCATACATCAGTTTAACAAAGCTTGAAAAATTGAATTTTTTGTCTGTTTTTATCAGGTTTTGTATTGATATTGAAAATTTTGTATGTTATTATATATTTTATAATATATTACAATGATAGGGTGTTGTTATGAAACAGACAGCAAGAAAAATTCTTTCTATTTTAACTTCTGTTTTACTAATCATTTGCATTGCCGGAATACCCCTTCTGACATCTGCTTTCACTCCTGAAAGTCTGGCAGCTTATGAGTCATTAACAGAAGAACAGACTTCTGAAAATGAAAAAACAGAATCTCCTTTTGTACCTGACAAAGAAAATCCTTCAGTTTTCATTCAGGATGGTACATTTTACAAACTGTATCCCATTGAAATCAACATAGATGTCAACGGTGATAACGAGTGCACAGCTTCCGATGCAAGAAAAATTCTTCGTTTTTCAGCTGAACTTGAAGAATATGACGGAGATTATTCGTACATCGACATTTCACGCGACGGTGAAGTCACAGCAACAGATGCTCGTCTTCTGCTGAGATATACAGCAGACCTTGACCACTACTTTGCTGATGATGAAGGAAAAACCATTTCAGGTTTTGCAAAAACAACGGACAACCAGACCTGCTATTTTGAAGATTCAGGTGTTCTTGCTATAGGTCTTAAAACTATTGACGGTGTTCTTTATCACTTCAACAGTAAAGGTTATATGAGCACAGGTCTTGTAAAAACAGGCGGTTGTGTATATTACTTCGACAGTAACGGTCTCCCCTTCAGCGGAAAAACAACTGTCAACAATGAAAATTATTGGTTTGAGAACGGCAAAGCCAAAACAGGTGTTATAAAAGAAGGCAACCTTAGTTTCTATTACAACAGCAACGGTGTTCTGACTTCCGGTATTGTTGTAATTGACGGCAGCACATATTATTTCAATGCAGACGGTCAGGTTGCAAACGGCAAAAAGACAGTAAACGGTAAAATTTACTTCTTTGAAAACGGTAAGGCAAAAACAGGTCTCTGGCAGAACGGTAAAAATTACTATTATGCAAACAGTGACGGCACAATGGCAACAGGTGTTGTAAAACTTTCCGACGGTCTTTACAGTTTCAACAGCAACGCAGAACCACTCAACGGAAAATACAATATTGACGGCAGTTTCTATCAGTTTGAAAACGGCAAAGCAAAAACAGGTCTTTGGCAGACAGATAAAAATTATTTCTATGCCCATAGCGACGGTAAAATGGCAACAGGCCTTGTAAAACTTTCAAACGGACTTTACTATTTCAATCAGAACGCAAATCCCGTTTCAGGTAAAACAACAATAGACGGAAAAATTTACTTCTTTGAAAACGGCAAGGCAAAAACAGGTCTTATAAAAGACGGCAATTACTACTATTACGTAAAGAGCGACTACAGCCTTGCAACAGGTATTGTTGAAGTGAACGGTCAAAAATATAAATTTGACAAAAACGGTAGAGGTTCAGTTTACAAACCCGTTGCTTCAGATTTCAAAACAGCAATGATCGGTGACTCACTTGTTGCATCAATCGGTCTTGCAAATGTTACAGATCTGATTGATTTCTACGGAAAAGTAAGTCTCACAACAACAACCATTTACAACAAGAAAATCTCAGGCAGTTCAAGATATGTCATTGATGAAATCAAGGGCAGAGGATATGACAAAATTATCATTCTCCTCGGCATCAACGAACTTTATCAGAACACAGATACTTGGATTGCACAGTATAAAAAAGTTGTTGACGCAGTTAAAAGCAGAGCACCCGGTGCAGATATTTATGCACATGCAATACTCCCCGTACACGAACAGAGAGCTAAAGCAAACGGCTACACTGTAAGAAACTCATCTATCAACACAAAGAATGCGGCACTCAAAAAACTTGCTGCACAGGAAGGTATTTATTACATGGATCCCAGACCTGCAATCGCAAGCAGTGACGGAACTCTTCCCTACGAAGCAGCTTCAGACGGTATTCATCTGGGTGTTACCTACTCCAAAAAATGGAGCGCATACATTCTTCAGGATATCTGCAAATAAAAACTCAAGGAGATTAAAAATATGAAAAAATTACTTATCGCAGCAGCTGTTATTTTTGCTTCAATGTGCATAATGGCAGGTTGCAACACAAATGAAGAACCCGAAACAATTACAAACCCCGATTCAGCAGATGTAACAATGCAGGAAGAAGCATCTATTGAACCCGTTTCTGAAACTGAAACAGAAGCAGCAGAAACAACTACTGAAGCTTCTGAAACAACTACAGTTCCCGAAACCACAACAAAGGCACCCGAAACTACAACTAAAGCTCCTGAAACAACTACAAAGGCTCCCGTTACTACAACTAAAGCTCCTGTAACAACCACAAAAGCCCCCGTTACAACAACTAAGGCTCCTGTTACAACAACTAAGGCTCCCGTTACTACAACTAAAGCCGCTGTAAGTGTAAGCTCTGTTGCTTCAAAAATTGCATCAAACTCAGGCATGTTTGAAGAAACACTCGTAAAAAGCTCCACACAGAGAGGACTTCAGCTTTTCGGCATCTCTTCAGCCAACGTTGAAGAAGCTGCATACTACGCTGCATCTGCAGCTGTTGCAGAAGAAGTTCTCGTTGTAAAAGCAACAAGCGCATCTGCAGCATCAACAATCGTAAGCAACATGGAAAGCAGACGTTCAACACAGATTGAAGACTATGCAGACTATGTACCCAAAGAAGTTCCCAAGCTTCAGAGTGCTGTTGTGTACCAGAACGGTGAATACGTTGTATTCTGCGTTTCAAACAACAATTCAGCAATCAGATCAGTTATCACAAATCAGTTTTAACAGAGGACAGATATGGTTTTCAGCAGCCTTGAATTTTTAACATTATATCTGCCTGCCGTTATATTACTTTATTTTGTTTTACCTAAAAGATTACGTAACGGTGTACTGTTATTTTTCAGCCTCATGTTTTACGCATGGGGCGAACCTGTTTATGTGCTGATTATGCTGTTTTCCATAGTCATGAACTTCCTGTTCGGACTCGGTATTCATAAAACAGAAAACAACCTTAAACAAAAACGAATCATCCTCACATTCAGCGTTATTGCAAACCTGCTGATGCTCGGTGTTTTCAAATACTGCGATTTTGCAATATCAAACGTCAACATGTTCTTCGGCACAAATATTGAAGCACTCAATATTGCTCTGCCCATAGGCATTTCGTTTTTCACATTCCAGGCAATGTCATATGTTTTTGACGTTTACAAGAAAACAGCACATGTACAGAAGAATATTTTCAACTTCGGACTTTACATATCATTGTTCCCGCAGCTTATTGCAGGTCCCATTGTGCGTTATTCCACAGTTGCAGAAGAAATTGATAACAGAGACGTCAATTTTGAACTTGCAGCAAAAGGAATAAAACGTTTTCTTACAGGTCTTGCAAAAAAAGTTCTTCTCGCAAACAACATCGGTTTTCTCTGGTCACAGCTTACAGAAACAACAAACTGTGAACTTCCTGCTGCTACAGCATGGCTCGGTGCAGCAGCGTATACATTCCAGATCTATTTTGATTTCTCGGGATATTCCGATATGGCGATCGGTCTCGGTCACATATTCGGCTTCAACTTCCTCGAGAACTTCAATTATCCGTACATTTCAAAAAGCATTACGGAATTCTGGAGCAGATGGCATATTTCTCTCTCCACATGGTTCAAAGAATATGTATACATCCCCCTTGGCGGCAACAGAAAAGGTAAACTCACTCAGGTGAGAAACATCTTCATCGTATGGATGCTTACAGGCCTCTGACACGGTGCAAGTTACAACTTTGTTCTCTGGGGAATTTATTACGGAATATGTCTTATAATAGAAAAATTCTTCCTCAAGAAAATTCTTGACAGACTCCCTGCCGTAATCGGACACATATACACTCTTCTGATTGTTGTTTTCGGCTGGATGCTCTTTGCATTTACAGACACATCAATGCTCTTTACATACCTGAGCAGCATGTTCGGCAGCAACGGCATTGTTGACAGCAACTTTATTTACACAATAACAAACAATGCAGTTTTTCTTGTTATACTTACAGTTGCAAGTACACCTCTTGCATCAAAAGCAGGAAATACAATCAGAGAAAAGCTCAACGGCAAAGAAAAGCTGTACTTTGCTCTGGAAATCATTTGGTACTTAACGATTTTTGTACTTTCTGTCGCATATCTTGTTGACAGCACTTACAATCCGTTCATTTATTTCAGATTCTGAGGTGCGAGTATGAAAAATAAACTTTTTGTTTCAATTTTTGCAATCATTCTGGCATCTCTTACACTGCTGACAATCTTTATTCCTAAAAAAGATTTCTCAGATAACGAAAACAGAGTTCTTGCATCTTTCCCGGAATTCACCTTTGAAGCACTCAAAGACGGTTCGTTCAATTCAGATTTTGCAACTTATATTGCAGACCATTTTGCATTGAGAGATATCTGGGTAAGCATAAAATCCCTTACGGAAACAGCTTTGCTGAAAACTTCCAACAATGATGTTTTCAACGGCAAAGACGGGTATCTTATAGACTCATTTACTATTGAAGATGCCGAGCAGATTGAAACCAATATCAATGCTGTCAAAGAATTTGAGGATTTTGTGAAATACAATTATAATATAGATGTAAAAACTATGATTGTGCCTACCGCAACACAGATTCTCAGCGATAAACTTCCTCCATTTGCAGTAACATCAGACGGCGAAGCAATGATAAATTACGCAGATGAGGTTATTGACGGTTTTATAAATGTATATTCTGCTCTTTACGACCACAAAGATGAATATATTTATTACAAAACAGATCATCACTGGACAGACACGGGGGCATATTACGCATATGCGCAGTACAAAACTTCCGTTGGTGAAACTGCTGTAAACAAATCAGACATAAGCACAGATTGCGTGACTTCGGAATTCTACGGCACAACATATTCAAGATTCGGAAGATTCATCGGCGTTGATGCAGACACAATCTATGCACCGTCAGAAGAATTCATCGGCAAAATGACCGTCACTGACAGCAAAGGTAATACAACAGATTCAATTTATCACCCTGAAAAACTTACGGAAAAAGATAAATATCTGTATTTCCTCGGCGGAAACGACAGTATGGTAACAATTGAAACCGAAAACAAAAACGGTAAAACCCTGTTACTTCTCAAAGACTCATACGCGAACTCATTTTTGCCCTATCTTACAGGTGATTTCGAAAAGATAATTGTTATAGATATGAGATATTATCCCGGACTTATCAATTATCTTATTGAAGATAACAATATAACAGATGTCCTGATTCTTTATAATATAAAATCATTTGCAGAAGATCAGTATATTCAGTTTATAACTCTTACGGAATAAACTATATAAGGGAGAATATTCACTTTTAAGAATATTCTCCCTTTTCTTTTAAAAATTATAAAAAAAGTATTGACAAACAGATTTTTTTGTGATATCATTATCAAGCATTGTGGAGAGATACCGAAGTGGTCATAACGGAACGGTCTTGAAAACCGTCGTACCTTTACGGGTACCGTGGGTTCGAATCCCACTCTCTCCGCCATTTTTTTTATCTAAAAAACAAAACAGACGTTACCCGGAGCAGTACTCAAGTTGGTGACGAGGCGCCCCTGCTAAGGGCGTAGGCCGGCTAAACCCCGGTGCGAGAGTTCGAGTCTCTCCTGCTCCGCCAAACAAAAGAAGACATCATTTGATGTCTTCTTTTGTTTTTTTTGTGTTATACAGAAAGAGACTCGAACTCTTAGTCCATGTGCGACGGTTCGCCAAAGGCGGAGGAGCACGGACATAAAATTGACTTATTCCGCAGGACAAAGTCCTGGGAGTCTCTCCTGCTCCGCCAAACAAAAGAAGACATCATTTGATGTCTTCTTTTGTTTTTTTGTGTTATACAGAAAGAGACTCGAACTCTTGGTCCATGTGCGACGGTTCGCCAAAGGCGGAGAAGCACGGACATAAAATTGACTTATTCCGCAGGACAAAGTCCTGCGAGTCTCTCCTGCTCCGCCAAACAAAAGAAGACATCGTTTGATGTCTTCTTTTGTTTTTTTGTGTTATACAGAAAGAGACTCGAACTCTTAGTCCATGTGCGACGGTTCGCCAAAGGCGGAGGAGCACGGACATAAAATTGACTT
>JAZOUN010000100.1:0-33582 GCA_045658165.1 Acutalibacteraceae bacterium | reverse complement strand
ATTGCAAAACACTAATACTATAAGTCAAAAAGGATAAATTATGAAACTCTGGACAGGACGCTTCTCAAAAGAAGCAGATAAAATCACAAATGACTTCAACTCTTCAATCGGTACAGACAAAAGAATGTACCGTGAAGATATCGAAGGCAGCATCGCTCACGCAACAATGCTCGGTATGACAGGCATCATCACAGCGGAAGATGCAGACAAAATCGTTGAGGGCTTAAAGCAGATTCTTTCCGAAATTGAAAACGGCACACTTGAAATCGATATGACAAGTGAAGACATCCATACTTTCACAGAAGGGGAACTCACAAGACGTATCGGCGATGCAGGTAAAAGACTTCATACAGCAAGAAGCCGTAACGACCAGGTTGCTGTTGATATAAGACTCAATCTCATAAAGGAATGCGACGCTGTTGACGAGCTTCTGTGCAATCTCATTTCAGTGCTTGCAGATATGGGTGAAAAGTACGCGGACGCTGTTATGTCAGGTTATACTCATCTTCAGAGAGCACAGCCCGTAACATTCGGTCACTATATGCTCGCTTATGCCGAAATGTTCCTTCGTGACAGGGAAAGACTTGCAGACTGCAAGAAGAGAACTGCCCGTTCACCCCTTGGCTGCTGCGCACTTGCAGGTACAACTTACCCCACAGACAGATACAAGACTGCAGAGCTTTTAGGCTTCCTTGATATCTGCCACAATTCACTTGACGGTGTTTCCGACAGAGATTTCATTATTGAACTTTCATCCTGTCTTTCAATAATCAGTGTTCACCTTTCAAGATTTTCTGAAGAAATCATTCTCTGGTGCTCACACGAATTCAGATATATCGAGCTTGACGATGCATTCTCAACAGGCTCAAGCATTATGCCCCAGAAGAAGAATCCCGACATTGCAGAGCTTGTAAGAGGCAAGTCGGGCAGAGTCTTCGGTGACAATATGACAATTCTCACCGTTATGAAAGGCATTCCTCTTGCATATAACAAGGATATGCAGGAAGATAAGGACTGCATTTTTGACGCAGTTGATACAGTCAAGGCTTGTCTTACGGCTTTCATTCCCATGATTGAAACAATGACAGTAAGAAAAGAAAATATGAGAAAGGCTGCAGCAGGCGGTTTCATCAACGCAACAGACTGCGCAGACTATCTTGTTTCAAAGGGTATGCCTTTCCGTGATGCATACAAAATCACAGGTGCTCTTGTTGCCCTTTGTATTGAGAAAAATACAACTCTTGAAGATCTTCCCCTTGAAGAATACAAGAATTTCACAGAGCTTTTCGATGACGGTGTTTATGAAGCTGTAAATCTTGACAGATGCGTAAGCTTCCGTACATCAGAGGGCGGTCCTGCTCCTAAAAACGTAAGAAAAGAAGCAAAAAGAGTAAAAGAGATTCTCGGTCTTTGATTTTTATGAATGACAACAAACTGAAAAAACGGTTATATAAATTATCATATACAAAAATCGTTGCCGGCGGTTATCTGCTGCTGCTTATAATCGGAACATTTCTTCTTATGCTTCCTGTTTCCGCAAGGAACGGTGAATGGACCGGCTTTTCCGATGCACTTACAACTGCAACGTCAGCATCATGCGTAACGGGACTTATTGTATATGACACATTCACACACTGGTCGTTGTTCGGTCAGGCAGTTCTTCTTACGCTTATACAGATCGGCGGTCTGGGGTATATGACAATAATTACCCTGGTTTCCGTTCTCATCGGCAGAAAAATCGGCATCAGGGAAAGAGGTCTGCTCAAAGAAAGCACAAACGCACTTCAGATGGGCGGACTTATATCTCTTGCTAAAAAAGCCATTTTCGGAACACTGATTTTTGAAAGCATAGGTGCAGTTATTCTTTCATTATGCTTTCTTAAACATTTTGAACCGTTAAAAGCAATCTGGTTCGGCATTTTCCATTCTGTTTCGGCATTCTGCAATGCCGGTTTCGATCTTATGGGAGCAATTGAACCGTACAGTTCTATGACATTCTTTTATTCTCAGCCGGTTGTTCTTCTTACGCTGTGCGTACTGATTTTTACGGGCGGAATAGGTTTTGTTGTATGGGATGATTTCTGTCAGCATAAATTCAGAATCCGCAAATACAAACTTCACTCAAAGATTGCACTTTTTACAAGCATATGTCTGATTTTTGCAGGTGCATTGCTTATATTTATTCTTGAATACAACACAACACTCGGAGAAATGACTGTTTTTGATAAAATCGTTAACGCTGTTTTTGCTTCTGTTTCCGCAAGAACAGCAGGTATGAATTCTTTTGATATTGCGTCAGCTTCTCCTGCAACATACCTTATAAACATAATCTATATGCTTATAGGCGGTTCTCCCGGTTCCACTGCCGGAGGAATGAAAACAACAACAATGGCTGTTCTTGTACTTGCCGGCTGGGCAAATATGAGAAACGAAAAACATGTAAATATTTTCGGCAGAAGACTGGAAGAAGACATTGTGCGCAAAGCTCTCACAATTACCATGATTTATTTCGCACTCACAGTTTTCACATCAATTCTTATAGGTCTTTCTGACAGTTCTTTCACACTTTCGGAAATTCTTTTTGAAGTTTCATCTGCTATCGGCACAGTCGGTCTTTCAGTCGGCGTGACAGGTAAAATCAATATTTTCGGGCAGATGCTTCTTACACTTCTCATGTACTGCGGACGAGTAGGCAGTATGTCGTTTGCAATGATATTTACAGAAGTAAAATCCCCGTCACATATACAAATGCCGAGCGAAAAAATTATCATCGGCTAGAGGTGATTAATTATGAAAAATATACTTATTATCGGTCTGGGAAGATTCGGCAAACACCTTGCTCTTAAATTTACAGAGCTTGGTGACGAAGTCATGGTTATAGACCGTCACGAAGAAGCCGTTCAGGAAGTTATGAATACCGTAACTCATGCCCAGGTAGGCGACTGCATGAAAATTGAAGTTCTGCGTTCTCTTGGCGTAAACAATTTTGACATCTGTTTTGTCTGCATGGGTGAAGATTTCCAGAGCAGCCTTGAAGTTACCGATCTTCTGAAAACTCTGGGCGCAAAATATGTTGTAAGCAAAGCCGGCAGAGATGTCCATGCAAAATTTCTTCTTAAAAACGGTGCAGACGAAGTTGTTTATCCCGAAAAGGATATGGCTGAAAAAGTTGCCGTAAAATTCAGTTCCAATCATCTTGTTGACTTTTTTGCAATTTCAGAGGACTTTGCAATTTATGAAATTTTTGTTCCTGACAGCTGGAACGGAAAAAGTATTATAAATCTGAATGTACGTGCAAGATACAACATAAATATTCTTGCAGTAAGAAAAGCTGATAATGAACTCAATGCAAATCCCGGTCCCGATTATGTTTTCAGCAAAGATGAAAGAATACTGGTTCTGAGCAATCACCGCAATATCAAACAGTTTATTAAATAAAGGATATTAAAGATATGGCTAAAACCGTTTCAATACTAAATCAGAAAGGCGGCGTAGGCAAAACGACCACAGCCGTAAACCTTTCTGCCGCAATCGGCGCAAAAGGAAAAAAATTACTGCTTGTTGACATAGATCCTCAGGGGAACTCAACAAGCGGATATGGTATAAATAAACGAGAAATCAAAAATTCATCTTATGAAGTCCTCACAGGCGAGATCAAAGCAAGTGAAGCGATTGTACACACCGAATTTGAAGGTGTTGACCTTATTCCCGCAAATATGAATCTTGCAGGTGCAGAACTTGAAATAATTGATAAAAATAACAGAGAAAGCATTCTCAAAACAGCTCTTGCTGAAATATGGGATCAGTATGATTTTATTTTTCTTGACTGCCCTCCCTCTCTCGGACTTATAACACTCAATGCCCTTACAGCATCGGACACATTCCTTGTGCCGATTCAGTGTGAATACTATGCCCTTGAAGGTCTGTCTCAGCTTATGGCAACAGCAAGAAAAATCAAGAGAATGTACAATCCCTATCTTGATCTTGAGGGTGTTCTGCTTACAATGTACGACGGCAGACTCAACCTCACACAACAGGTAGTGAATGAAGTAAAACGTTTCTTCCCGAAAAAAGTTTACTCAACAACCATCCCGCGAAATGTAAGGCTCTCAGAAGCACCCAGTTTCGGTCAGCCTATAATGTATTTTGATAAAAATTCAAAAGGCTCAATTGCATACGCAACTCTTTGTGATGAATTTTTGTCACAGCAGAATTGAAAGGAGAAAAACAAATGAAAGTATTATTTGCAGTTAGTGAAGTCAAGCCCTTTATCGCAAGCGGCGGTCTCGGCGATGTGGCAGGTTCTCTCCCCCAGGCACTCCGTAAGAGAATGGTAGGTTGCAGAGTTGTTGCACCTCTCTATTCAGGCATTAAACAGGAATACAAGGACCAGATGAAATTCCTTACAAATATTGTTGTTCCCGTTGCATGGAGAAATCAGTATTGCGGAATTTTTGAACTTCGTAAAGACGGTGTTATTTATTATTTCATTGATAATGAATACTATTTCAAGCGCGATTCAATTTACGGTCATTATGATGATGCGGAAAGATTTGCATTTTTCTCAAGAGCAATTCTTGAAATCATCCCCGTAATAGATTTCAAACCCGACATTCTTCATTGCCATGACTGGCAGACAGCTCTTGTGCCCGTTTACTACAGCACAATGTATGCACAGAGACCCGGTTATGAAAACATCAAAACAGTTTTCACAATTCACAACATCCAGTACCAGGGCAAATACGGTACAGACCTCAATACAGAAGTTGTGGGACTTCCCGAAGCAGATGCAAACCTTATTGAATATGACGGTTGCGCTAACTTCATGAAGGGTGCAATAGAAACTGCAAACAAGATCACAACAGTAAGCCCCTCATATGCAAACGAGATTCTCGATCCCTGGTATTCACACGGTCTTGATCCCATTCTTGCACAGCGTTCATGGAAACTTCAGGGAATTCTCAACGGTATCGGTTATGACATGTACAATCCCGAAACTGATAAAGATATCTGGTACAACTTCAACTCTTCAGACCTCAAGAGCAAGGCAAAAAACAAGAAAGAACTCCAGAAATACTTCGGTCTTCCCGAAAAAGCAGATGCTCCCATCGTTGCAATGGTTTCAAGAATGGTAGGTCACAAAGGCTTTGATCTTGTAAAGGCTGTTATTGAAGAATTTATCTGCACATCAGAAGCTCAGGTTGTTATTCTCGGTTCAGGTGAATGGCAGTACGAAAGCTTCTTCACTGAACTTGCTTCAAAATATCCCGACAGAGTCGGTCTTAAACTCGGTTTCTTCGCAGACCTTGCAAGTAAGATTTATGCAGGTTCCGACATATTCCTTATGCCCTCAAAGAGTGAACCCTGCGGTCTGTCACAGATGATTGCTCTTCGTTACGGTTCAGTACCCATCGTAAGAGAAACAGGCGGTCTGAGAGACTCTATTTTCGATTCAGGTGACGGTGAAGGCAACGGATTCACATTCGCATCCTACAATGCACACGACATGCTTCACGCAATGAGAAGAGCTGTTGAAGGTTTCAACGACAAAAAAGGCTGGCAGATTCTCGTAAAACGCGGTATGGAATGCGATTACAGCTGGGGCCGTTCAGCAAACGAATACATCAAAATGTATAAAGAGATTATAAAAGGATAACTTATTATGGCAGAATTTATACTTTCAGCATTTGCCGATGAAGGCGGAAAAACAATAGATGAGCAGATTGCTGCACTTAAAGCCAACAATCTGACACATATCGAGCCGAGAGGCATTGACGGTGTAAACTTTTCAAACTACACAGAAGCACAGGCAAAAGAACTCCGCAAAAAGCTTGATGATAACGGAATCGGTGTTTCTGCTCTCGGTTCTCCTTTCGGTAAAATCGATATTACAGATGATTTTGAACCTCATTTTGAAAAGTTCAAAAAGAATGTTGAACTTGCATGTATTCTCGGAACAGAAAATATAAGAATGTTCAGCTTTTTCATGCCCGAAGGCGAAACAGATTATACACCTTATCGTGATGAAGTAATGGAACGTCTTGAAAAGTTCTGCGATTACTCATTAAAGAGCAATATATGGTGCTGTCACGAAAACGAAAAGGGCATTTACGGTGACAATGATGACCGTTGCCTTGATATTCTTACAACATTCAACGGCAGAATAAAGGGTGTATTTGATCCTGCAAACTTCATTCAGTGCGGTGTTGACATCCTTAAGGCTTATGACAAACTTGCACCCTACACAGAGTACATGCACATCAAAGATGCAAGATTTTCTGACGGTTTTGTTGTTCCTCCCGGAACAGGTGACGGATGCATAAAGGAACTGCTTGCAAGATTCAAACAGAAAGACGGCAAACGATTCCTGACACTTGAACCCCACCTTAAGGTCTTTGACGGTCTTAAAGATCTTGAAAAAGAAGGCGGCACTGCCGACCAGATAAAAGAGATTTACACTTACAAAACAAATGAAGAAGCTTTTTCTGCTGCTGCTGATGCACTTCATTCTATTCTCGCGCAAATCTAAAGGAGTGATTCAGTGAATTATTCATCAGACGGATACAATCCGTCTCCTGAAAACAATTTCGGACATACAACATCTTCACCCGGCGGTCCTGCGATGCCCCATTTTATTCCTTTCGGAGTCTGGGCACAGGAAAAGAAACACATAAGAAAACTGAGCATAACATCTGCAGCGTGCATTCTGTTATTCATTGTTTTATCAACAGTTCTTATAAGCGGTGTTCAGGCAATTCTGTCCGTTCTGAGCAACATTGAATCATTTGACTACCGATCATTTGCCGAAAAATGGGACAGTGCGGAATTTCAGTTTATATTTGAAATTCTTTATTCTGTTTTTGCAATAGGCAGTCCGTTCTTTATTGCAGGAAAATTTTTACACAAAAAAGGCTATCTTAATTTCATCCCCATGGGCAAACCCGAAAACGCCAATGTATTTCTTGTTATACTGGGAGCTTTCGGCATATGCCTGTTGGGAAACATAGTTACTTCATATTTCAATATTATTCTTGAAACACTTTTCGGAATAACCCTCGAACTTCCCCCCATGCCCGAAACACCGCGTAATTTTACGGGAGTTTCGTTATTCTACTTAAGCACAGCCATTGTGCCTGCTTTGGTGGAAGAAATGGCAATGAGAGGAATAATAATGCAGTCACTCCGCCGTTACGGTGATTGGTTTGCCATTATCTGCTCCTCAATCATATTCGGTCTCATGCACTGTAATCTTGTTCAGATTCCCTTTGCAATCATTGCAGGCATCACAATAGGTTATGCCGTTATAATTACAGAATCAGTGTGGACGGGAATAATAATTCATTTCCTGAACAATGCTTTTTCCGTTACGGTTTCAATAACAGATGAGTTTTACGGAATGGAGTCTGTGCAATATGTAATCTGCAATATCATTTTTTATGCAGTTATAATTGCAGGATTATTTGCTGCTTTCATTTACTTTAAAAAATTCAATACCGTTCCCATGAGAAAATCTCCTCTTATTAATAAAGGAAAGAATTTTTTCGGTGAACCTCATCCGTTTTCCGCAAAAATATCAGCAGGAACACTTTTTAAAGAATACCTGCTGACAGCCCCCATGGTAATTGCGTTTATTGTTATCGTTTATGAAACTGTTGTAGTAACCATGTTTTTACAATAAAAAAATAATTGCCGTATCACAAGATACGGCAATTTTCTTTTACATTTATTTGCTCCAACTTTTTGCAAGAATTGTAAACATCATTTCTGCATAATAACCGAGCTTACTGAAAAAGTTCTTGATATTATCAATAACATTCCGGAACAATGTTTTTGTGGTTGCGGTTGCGTAACCTTCAATAACACCGGCATTGTCATTTACACCGTCTTCATCATTTGCAAACTTGTAAAGAATGGGAGACAGCATTGCTACAACAAAATATTCAGCACCTGTTATTTCACCGAAAACAACAGAACCGATGTTTAAAAGGTCAGGTTTGAATGAATCAAGACCGTTATCGGAAATGAGCTTATCTGCGTATGAAATAAGTGTTTTACCTGAAAGGTAGCTGAGTTCTTCTCTGAGAACAAAAGCAACAGTTCTGAGAAGAATTGCAATTTCAGGACCGTATATTGAATAATTCTCTTCTCCTGCATAATGTGAAGCTACAAAATCAGTTGCAAGATCCCAGCCGTTTTCGTATTCACTTTCGGGAATAGAAATACCGTACTGTGCCATCTGTTCGGCAATACCGCCTTCACCGTAGAAAGGTGTTTCAAGTGCGCTTGTAAGCTTGCCGATAACAGTATTTACAAGGTCATAATAAATTGCGCCTTCTTCTATACCCATTTTTTCCATTGTTAGAGAAAGAGCAAGACGATACTGAACACCTGCTTTAAGGAAGCCCTTTGAATAGTCATTAAGACCTGCAGCCATGAGTTCAAGCTGTTCAGCAGAATATCCGTTGACTGTTGAAGTAAGAGAATCAAGATCAATTGAATCGATTGTCTTTGCTTCATATTTTATTTCATCATCGTTGAATGAGAAAACTCTGTACTGAAGAGGATACATTGTAAGAGCTGTTGTTGCAAAGTCATAAATCTTATTGCCGAGAGAACTTGTCTGAACTGCAGCGTCACTGCAATGTTCGTGACCTGAGAAAACAACCTTGATACCTGCATTTGCAAATTTATCTGCTGTTACAAGGTGATTTCTTACAATGAAGTTTCTGCTGAAAATTCTCTGTAAGGGAAGATGATCAATAAGGTTGTGATGCATCATGAGGATAGGATTTCTGCCCTCACTCTTTGCCTTTTTAGCCATATCACATACCCAATTTACCTTAGCTGTTGTCATGCCGTCTTCTGTTGAATAGTTTGCATGGCATGAATCAAGAGCAATAAGTCTGTACTTATCACCAAGGTCAGCTGTATATGAACATGTACCTTCAAGAGTATCAATAGCCTTATCGTAGCCGAAATCAGCATAGATAGCCTTAAAATCTTCAAATGTTGTATCATCATTATTGAGAGAAGCATCGTGATTACCGTTTATAACAAAAACAGATTTGCCTGTTGCCTCTTCAAAAGCTCTGAACTTTTCTGCAACAGCAAGATGTTCTTCCACAACGATTCTGCCGTTGTCTGCAAGGTCACCGGGGATAAGAACATACTCAATTGAATCATCCTCAGCGCACTGACGCAAAAATTCATCAATGATAAAACCGCTTTCGTCTTCCATTGCAGCACGTCTGTTTGCGTACCAATAGATAGGATCATCAATTTCTATGGGCTGATCAGGATTACCCTCAAGCTCTTCACGGGGTATATTGTAATGAAGATCGGAAGCAATTGCAATTTTAAGATCATCCTTTTCAAAAGCAAAAGCACCCACTGAAAGTGACGAGCAGATTATTACTGCCGCCAATAAAATGCTTATAATTTTTTTCATAATACAGCACCTCACATTATTATATAAATATAATAATGGTTTAAAAAAAATTTGTCAACATTTTCATTAATAAAAAAAGAAAAAACACCGGTCAGGGAACCAAATCCTGACCGGTGCTGTATTCTGCATCTGTATTGATGGTTTTTTCTGCATTGACAACTGCAAAAACAAAACAAAAAACAAGCAATGCAATTGTCACCAGAACCATTAAATTTGCCGCTGAAAGTGTTATTTTCACATTTTTATAAAGTCCGCCGTTATTCATTTTACTTCCTCGCAAGATATTTTCTCATATCCACAGCACATGCCGCAAGAATAATTGCACCCTTGATGATATAAAGCATATTTGCAGAAACAGACAGGAAATTGAGTCCCACAAAAATAATCTGAAGCAAAAATACACCTATCAAAACACCGCTTATTTTTCCTGTTCCGCCCACAAACGATACACCGCCGATAACACAGGCCGCAATTGCATCGCTTTCATAATTTATACCGGTATTTGCCGAGCTTGATGCAATTCTTGCACCTTCAATAAAACCTGTTATACCGTACATCACACCTGCAAGAATAAACACAGATACTATTGTAAGAAACACATTTACACCCGAAACATTTGCTGCTTCCTCATTTGAGCCGACGGCAAACATGTTCTTGCCGAATTTTGTCTTATTCCATACAACCCACATAAAAACTGTGATAATCAGTGAATACAACACATACTTCGGTACTGCCACCGTTCCCACGGAAAAAAGCGTTCCTCTTACAAAATCTGTATATGACGAATCAAGCCCCGAAAGCGTTTGACCGTTATTTGTACCTATCATAAGATACATAAGAATTGCACCGAAAATAATAAGCTGTGTGGAAAGTGTGACTATAAACGGATGAAGCTTGAATTTTGCAACAAAGAATCCGTTTACAAATCCCACAAGCGCACCTATTCCCACAACGATAAGAAATACAGCCCACAAAGGCATAACACCCAGTTCAGGGAATATTTTATTAGGATAATTTGCTATCTGAAGAAGAGAAGCAGAAACACAAGCAGTAAGTCCTACACACCTGCCCGCTGAAATATCTGTACCGGTAAGAACAATACAGCCTGCAATACCCAAAGCAATGGGCAGTTTTGCCGCTGTCAGCGAAATTATATTTACAACTGATGATAAAGACAAAAATGCAGGAACTCTTATCGTTATAAAAACAATAGCAACCGCTATTATTATATACATCGCATTATTGAATAAAGCATCTGTAATTATTCTTTTTTTATCCTTGCCCGGCAGTTGACGAAAAACCGAAAACTTACCTTGCGGCATTATAGAATTTTCTGACATAAAATCACTCCTTTAACAATAATTTAACTAATGAACAATTTACAATTTACAATGTACAATGATTTGCAGCAACCGCCTGTGATATAACATCTGCATAATTGTAAATTGTACATTATACATTGTTAATTGGCTCGATAAATTATTGTTTACGCAAATTTTGCCGCAAGAGTCATTATTTCCTCCTGCGTTGCTGTTTCAGCATTCACTTCCCCTGCTTTTCTGCCGCCGGACATAACAATAATACGGTCACAGACGCCCAGAAGCTCCGGCATTTCAGATGAAACCATAATAACAGTTTTACCCTTTGCCGCAAGTTCAAGAATAAGCTGATATATTTCATATTTTGCCCCCACATCAATACCTCTTGTGGGTTCATCAAGCAGAAGCACATCAGGTTCGGTCAGAAGCCATCTGCCGAGAATCACTTTCTGCTGATTACCGCCCGAAAGTGTGCGGATTTTTGTTTGTTGCCCGGGTGTTTTTATTCTCATGGCTTTTATTGCCCAGGCGGTGCTTTCTTTCATCTTTCTGCGGCTGAGAAATGGTCCTTTTCTGTACTTATCAAGGCTTGAAATTGATGTATTTTCAAGAATATCAAGAATTCCGAAAATACCCGTGGCACGTCTTTCCTCCGTAAGAAGAGCGAAACCGTTCTTTATGGATTCCCTTGCATTTCTGTTCTTTACATTTTTCCCGTCGAGAGTTATTGTGCCATGGCGTCTTGCGGAAAGACCGAAAATATTTTCAAGAAGCTCCGTCCTGCCCGACCCGTCAAGTCCTGCCACACCGAGGATTTCTCCGCGGTGCACAGTAAATGATACATCTTTCAGTTTTGCATATTCGGAAGTCAGATTCTTCACTTCAAGAAAACTTTCTCCGATTTTATGCTTTTTTTCGGGATAACGGTTTGTTATTTCCCTGCCTACCATAAGACGGATAATCTCATCCGTCGTTATATCCTTTGCAGACCTTGTGGCAATGTGCTTTCCGTCACGCATTACTGTGACATCATCGGAAATACGGAGAATTTCTTCCATTTTATGCGAAATGTAAATAATTCCGCAGCCTTTGTCACGCAACATATTTATAATTCTGAAAAGATGTTCAACTTCTGTTTCTGTCAGCGATGAAGTGGGTTCATCAAACACAATAATTTTTGAATCATATGATACAGCCTTTGCAATTTCCACCATCTGACGCTGTGAAACGGGCATTTTTGCCATAACAGTTCGGGGGTCAACATTAATATTCAGCTGTGCAAAAATTTTTTTTGTGTTATCATACATTTTCTTCTCATCGGTAAACGGCAGAAAATCTGCTATTTTAGGGAATCTTCCCAGCCACATATTCTCCATAACATTGCGTTTAAGTGCCTGATTAAGCTCTTGATGAACCATGGCAACACCGTTTTCAAGAGCTTCTTTTGAGTTTCTGAAACTGACTTCTTTACCCTCAAGAAATATTTTTCCCGAGTCTTTCCCGTAAACACCGAAAAGACATTTCATAAGAGTTGATTTCCCTGCTCCGTTCTCTCCCATAAGAGCGTGTACCGATCCTTTTTTCACCTTTAACGACACACCGTCAAGAGCCTTTACTCCGGGAAAACTTTTATTGATTTTTTCCATATAAAGAAGAACATCGTCTTCCGTCCTTGCCGATTTTTTCATAGATTCACCTATAAAACAATTCACCCCACATACTTTTCATATGGAATATTGATACACCAGTTTCCCGCAATGTTTTCCTGAGGTGTTCCGTCAAAGATATCTTTGCCGTCAGTAAAGTTTTTCATTACCCTGACAATTGCCTGCGCCATTCCCTGAGCATCCTGTTTGATTGTACCGGTCATAACACCCTCAGAAATTTTTGCCTTTGCGGCTTCTGTTGCATCAACCCCGAATACGGGAATTGTTTTGCCCGAACCGTTGTTATATCCTGCAGCCTGAAGAGCTGCAATTGCACCGAGCGCCATTTCATCATTATTTGCAATAACAAGTTCAACCATATTTCCGGATGATTCGCTGAACTGTGCAAGAATTGTTCCCATATAGTCCGTTGCCGCCGCAGAAGACCATGTTCCGTCCTGATCCACCAGATATTTATTCTGATTTGCTTCATCATAAAATTGCAGTTCAGGTTTGCCTGCCTGCGCAAGAATTTTATTTGCGTCCTCAACACTGTACTGAGTTCTTGCAATCGCCTCAAGATTGCCTTCCTGTCCTTTGAACAGTACATAACTGATTTTACCGTCACCGTTAAGGTCTGTACTGTCATAATTCTCAGCAAGATAATTACCTATCATTTCCCCCTGCATATGACCTGCCATTTCATAATCGGTACCTATCATAATGCACTTATCATAACTCTTTACAACCTCTTCATTTACCGAACGGTTAAAGAAAATTACGGGTATATTCTTTTCTTTTGCAAGATTTACAATATTCTGTGCAGCGTCATCCGAACCGGTATCAACAATATTCACCACAAGAATTGAAGTACCCTTTGCTATTGCAGTCTGGACCTGTTCAGTCTGTGTAGTCTGATTGCCGTTTGAATCATAATTCTGAAATCTGATACCTTTATCCTTAAGCTCCTTATCCGTTTCCGCACGTACAGATGAAATGTAAGTATCACTGTAAGTGTAATAAAATACCGATACTTCACCGTTTTTTGACTGCTGATCTGCCTGATTTTCTGAATCATCCGGTTTATTATTGTTCTGACAACCCGGAAAAACAATAATTAATAAAACAGATAAAATGATTGCTGTTATTTTTTTCATTTCTTTTCCTCCTGAAAAGTTTTCTCTATTATTGTTTTCCACAAAACCGAAAGTTAACCGAAAAATAAATAAATTTTTATAACAACAAAAAAAATCACCGTATTTCTCACAAAAGAAACACAGTGATTTTTCATTTCATCTTATTGTTCGTTTATTATTCTCTTTACTCTTTTCATTGTTTTGCCAAGGAAAATTGCACTCAGAGTGAAAGAAAACAGTTCCGCAATGGGGAATGCCAGCCATACAAGTTCAAGTCTGCCGGTTTTTGAAAGAAGCCATGCGGCAGGCAAAAGAACAACAAGCTGTCTGCATACAGACACGATAAGGCTGAAAAACGGATTGCCGATTGCCTGACAGACAGAACCTGCAATAATACAGAAACCTGCAAGGAAAAAGTGTGTTGCAATAATTCGCAATGCAGGAACACCGATTGCCAGCATATTTTCCGATGCATTAAAAAATGACAGAAGAACATGAGGCATTGTTTCAAAAACAAGAGCACCGCACAGCATTATTATAACTGCTGTTATGATAGTGATTTTTATTGTGCTTTTTACTCTGTCCTCTTTTTTTGCACCGAAGTTGTATGCAATAATGGGAACCATTCCGTTATTGAGTCCGAATATGGGCATAAATATGAAACTCTGCAGTTTGAAATATGCGCCGAAAACGGCAGTTGCAGTTTCCGTAAACGACATAAGAATATTATTGAGTCCGAATGTCATTACAGAACCGATTGACTGCATTATTATTGACGGGAATCCGACTTTGAAAATTGCCTTGGCTGTAGGAATGTGAAGACGTATATCTTTGAGTCGTATATGAATTTCAGGATTACATTTAATATTAAGAATAACAGCAAGTATTGCGGCAACAATCTGTCCTGTTACGGTAGCTATTGCGGCGCCCTTCACACCGAAAGCAGGCAAACCCAGCAAACCGAAAATGAGAATAGGGTCAAGTATTATATTGATTATTGCACCGACAAGCTGTGTACACATTGCAAGTGATGTTCTTCCCGTTGACTGAAGAAGTCTTTCAAAACAGAACTGAAAAAATATACCGAATGAAAAAATAAGACATACCGATGCATAATCTGTTCCGTAATTTACAATTTCCTCAATATCAGTCTGAATCATAAAAAACGGTTTTGTAAGAAAAATGCCTATAACGGCAAACACAACAGAACAGCACAATGCAATAAAAATACCTGTATTTGCGGCACGGTCAGCTTCATCCTGCTTTCCTGCGCCCAGTGCCCTTGAAAGGATTGCATTTATACCTACTGCGGCACCTGCACCGAATGCAATCATAAGATTCTGCAACGGGAATGACAATGATACCGCATTGAGTGCATTTTCACTTATCTGTGAAACAAAAACGCTGTCTACAATATTATAGAATGCCTGAACAAGCATCGAAATCATCATAGGAACTGCCATGGAAAAAAGTAATTTTCCCGTTGAAACTATACCCATTTTGTTTTCGCCTGCAGCAGATCCGATTGTTTTTTTATTATTCATTATTTCATCTCTTTCCGATAAAAACCGAGTGAAAACGCGTCTGTCTTCACTCGGTACAGTATGATAACACATTAAAATAACTGTGTCAATGCTTATAAATTAATCGTAATATCCTTTAGCAATAAGATCTTCAATAGCTGCCACAACCTGAGGCTTGTCCTCTTTATATGTAACACCGTACCACTTGTCTTCTGCAGGAACTACACGGATTTTTTTAATTCCCTTTTCTATAAGTTCAGAAACAATAAGAGGTAAATAATACTCTGATTTGGGTTCATTGATTTTTTCTTCAAGGAATTCTTTAAAGCCCTTTTCGATGTAATCAAAAACATCAGGCTGGAATCCCCAGAGATTCATGGAAACGAGAGTTTCGGGAGAAAGCTCTGTCCATGTTGCACCGTCATCTTCTGTATATTTACAGTCTTTGATTTTTGTTCTTTCAACAACAGTTTCAAGATATCCGTCATTTACTTCGCAGACACCTCTTGAAACAGTACCGTTTTCTGTAAGTGTATTTTTAAGTCTGAAACCTGCCATGCAATAATCAGCTTCGTTATTTACAAGTTCATTGTAAATTTTTTCAAATGCACTTCTGCCGTAATAATCGTCTGCATTAACAACTGCAAACGGCTCTTTTACAGTATCTTTACAGCAAAGAATTGCGTGAGCAGTTCCCCAGGGTTTTTCTCTGCCCTCAGGACATACAAAACCGTCAGGCAATTTATCAAGTTCCTGATAAACATATTCAACATCTATAATTTTTTCAATTCTTTTACCGACAATTGAAATAAAGTCTTTTGCAATTGCCTCTTTTATAACAAAAACAATTTTTGTAAAACCTGCCCTTTTTGCATCATAAGCAGAAAAATCAAGAAGAACTCTGCCGTCTGATGAAATAGGTTCCATCTGCTTAAGTCCGCCGAAACGGCTGCCCATACCTGCCGCCATAACTACAAGAGTTGCATTTTTAGACATTATAAACTCTCCTAAATTTATTATTTGTTATATTATAACACATATTTACAAAAACAGCAAGACAAAAAAAGAGGATGTAAAAAAACCGAAGTCTTTTACATCCTTTCTGTATTCAAATATTGAATTTATCTGTAAAGCATTGCTGATGCCCAGTAAACCATACCTTCTGAAACCATAATATACATCAATTCTTCTGTCTGGTAATTTACATAGAATTCCATTCCTGAATTGGTTGTATAATATTCAAAGCCCTGCTCTTTAATTACATTTACAGCATCACGATACTGCTGACCGTAATAACAGCCGTATGCCTGAGATCTTGAATAATGTCTTATACCTGCTTCTGTTATTATTCCGTTTTCATCAAATACAAATACAAATGAGCCGCACATGTAGATATTTTCTGAATATTCTGAAAGATAGGGGAATACCTCAAGTACCTCATCAATATGCCAACCGAGATAATCTTCAAGGTCATGACTTTCCTTGAGTGCACACAGTTCTGTTACTATTCCGTCAGAATTATAATAAGCAATTACCTTAATGCCCTCTGAATAATCATATGAACAGAAATATGACTTATCCTCATCTTCATATGCACCGGTTGTACTGTAATATAATACTTCATCCATATCCATACCTACAGCCAGTCCGAGAAGAGTGTATTCACTTTCATCAAGAATACGGATAATTGTAACTTCATTATTTCTGTCAAATGTAACACTTACATTATCAGGTGATGTATATGCATTCTGATATGAATTATATTTAAGTCCGGGAATTGTATCCATAATATATGATTTGCTTTCATACAGCAGATACTGAATATCATTATAACCGGGATCAAGTGCAGGACCTGTCATTTTTCCACAGGCAACATAAACAATCTTGCCGTTTTCAACATTATATTCACATAATATTTCAGTATCTTCTTCATACCAGACTCCGTCCTCTTCTTCAGTAAAGCCTTTAGCTTTCAATACAGATTCTGCTTCTGAAGCTGACTGACCTATCTGAACACCGAAAACAGAATAATCGGATTCTCCCATTAAACCTATGATATAAATGTCATCTCTGTAATATGTGCAGACACTTATAACGTCGTTGGTATAGAAACCAACTGATTCAAGCACAAGATCACCGATAACAGCTTTTATATCGTCAAGATACTTACCGAGGAATACACCGAGATCAATTGTTGTCTCTTCGGGAGCCTGAGTTGTCTCTTCGGGAGTCTGAGTTGTCTCTTCAGGAGCCTTGGTTGTTGTCTCGGGAGCCTGAGTTGTTGTCTCAGGAGCCTTGGTTGTTGTCTCGGGTGCCTGAGTTGTTGTCTCGGGAGCCTGAGTTGTTGTCTCGGGAGCCTTGGTTGTTGTCTCGGGAGCCTTGGTTGTTGTTTCGGGTTCCTGAGGCTCTTCTTTCACATAATTATCAATAGAATCAAGACCTGCAGATATTCTGAGAATAATTCTTGCATCGGATGCTGTGATTTCAGTGTCACCGTTTATATCACCGCAGTTATACTGCTCAGCAGTAAGGTCCTGAAGACCTGCAGATGCTCTGAGAACAAGTCTCGCATCGGATGCTGTGATTTCACCGTCACCGCTGACATCACCAAGTGATGTATTTGCTGCAGATGCTGACATAACAGTCAGTGCAAAGCACATCAGCAAAGAAATCATTAAAAAACAAATCTTTTTTGCCATAATTTTTACCCCTTTTGTTTTTTATTACAATAAAAATTTACTGCATATCAACATTTTAGCACGTTAAACAAAAATGTCAATCAAAACATGCAATCATATTGCAAAAAACACAAAAATTACCACTGAACAGTCCAATTCTGTTCACAATTAACACCGATACCGGCATTTGCAACACTGATAACCATAGCAACTGTTAAATTCTCAAACTTCATGTACAAAGGACAAACAGTGTGAAGTTCTTTCATCTGTCCTGTTATTTTATTGATAGTTGCTGTAACAGTGGGGGCGATATATTCATTTCTGAGAGCTGAATATGAGAAAAATGAACCGGTTGCGTCTGCAACCTGCTGATCCTGAATAACAGAAACAAGATGTGCTGATTTTTCTCCCGAATCGGGGTTTCTTTCAGTACTGTCAATCGAAAGAGTGATTATATAATTGTCGCCATCTTCTTTTACGCTGTAAGCACCTATCATATCTGCAGTAAGACCGCCAGCACCATTCTCTGAGGGCGGGAAATTTGCGGCAATAGCAGCACCTTTGTATGTCAGCTGAGAATCATCAGTTCTCATATATGTATTCATCAGAGTACTTGCAAGCCCTGCAAACGTACGGTTACCTCCGACTTCAACGTATGAGTTATAATTAGTGATGCTGTCATAAGTTCTTGTTACTGACTGAGCTTCTGAGAGAACTCTTGCATGTGCTTTTTTATAGTATTCAACAGCCTGTTCTTTTGTTTCTATTTTTTCAGAAAATACATCAACATCAATATCTTCATCTTTATAGAAAATATTGTTGATTACCAGATTGTTTGTAACTGTTGCATATCCCGAAACAGGAACAAAAACTGCCTTTGCATCAATTTCGATGAAATAGTTCGTAGTCTGCTCGAGTGATTCAACCTTGCCTGTTGCAGTGTCAAACACAAGAGTAGCTGTACAGTCTTTACCTGTAAGCTCATACTTATTTATTGTCATAACTGCTGAGAAGCTGCATGCAATATCATCAAGTTCTGATGTACTGAGAGGAGTGAACATTGAACCTATTGCACTCTTGCATGTTGAAGCTCCGTCTTCTGCAGGAAGAGGATTCTTTTCGTCTTTAAGAACAATTACAATTGTTGTTTTACCGTTCTTATGACTTATTTCAGCAGACTTGATTTTTGATACATCTGTAAGCAGACAACCCTTTGTGTTTCTGATTACGGGAATCTGAGCGGCATCATCACGGTGCTGTACCTCAGCTTTTGATTCACTTGTCATAAGTCCGTAGGCTATGGGAAGTATAAGATTACCTACTGTACCTATCTCGTAATCATCAGAAAGTGTCTGATATGATTTTTTGTCATACAAAGCGACATCAGACTTAAGCTGATTCATAACTTCTGTATACTTACTGAGAATATATTCATATGAGGTTTCATCATATGACGGCTCCTGAGGCTCTTCATCTCTTATATAATTATCAATTGAATCAAGACCTGCTGAAATTCTCAGCAGAATTCTTGCATCTCCTGCGGTAATTTCACCGTCACCGTTTATATCACCAAAAGATATGTTTGCAGCAGAAACAGAAACAACGATCATCACCAAACACATCATCAGAGAAAAAGTACGGATACAAATCTTCTTTAACATAATAAAATCTCCTTTTTACAAAAAATTATTATACTGTTATTTTAACACATCGGGTAATAATGTCAATGAAAATAAAAAAACAAAAAAACCTTACGGCAGGTTCTTTTCTCAGCCGTAAGGTTTATTGAATTATAAATTATTTTCTTGACCACTTAACGCCTTCGGGTGTATCTGTAAGCACAATTCCTCTTGCGTTCAGTTCATCACGGATTCTGTCAGCCTCTGCCCAGTTCTTGTCTTTTCTTGCCTGAGTTCTCTGGGCTACAAGTGCATCGATTTCTGCATCCTCTTCGCCTGCAGGAGCTTCATCCTTCTTTTCATCAAGTTTCTTTGCCTGTTCAACAAGGTCAAGTGAAAGAACCTTGTCAAAATCGTTGAGAAGTGCAAGTTTTGTTGCATCATTTGTGTCTGCCTTGAGAACATCATAAACTGCAGTTACTGCAAGTGATGTGTTGAGGTCGTTGCTGAGAACTTCGTTGAATTTCTTTGTATATTCATTGAAAACTGCTTCGTCAACTTCACCGTCTTCTTTAAGAGCACCGACTCTTGCAAGAAGCTTGTTGAATGCTGCCTCTGCATTTGAAAGAGCTTCGTATGAGAATTCCTGACTCTTTCTGTAGTGTGACTGCAGGCAGAAGAATCTGTATGCAAGGGGATTATAACCCTTTTCTTCAAGAAGTGAAACTGTGAGGAATTCGCCCTTTGACTTACTCATTTTGCCGTTTGAAGTGTTAAGATGCATTACATGGAACCAGTATTTACACCATTCGTGACCGAGATATGCTTCACTCTGTGCAATTTCGTTTGTGTGATGGGGGAAAGCATTGTCAATACCGACGCAGTGGATATCAAGGTATTCACCGTTGTGTTTGAGTGAAATTGCAGAACATTCAATGTGCCAGCCGGGATAACCGATACCCCAGGGGCTGTCCCATTTAAGCTCCTGATCTTCAAACTTTGACTTTGTGAACCAGAGAACGAAGTCTGTCTTATTTTTCTTGTTTTCATCTTCAGAAACGCTGTCACGGACACCTATTGCAAGGTCCTCTGCATCGAAATTGTTGAAAACATAGTAATCTTTAAGCTTTGATGTATCAAAGTAAACATTACCGCCTGCAATGTAAGCGTAACCTCCGTCAAGAAGTCCCTGTACCATCTGAATGAATTCTGCAATACAGTTTGTTGCAGGTTCAACAACATCGGGCTTTTTAATGTTGAGTTTATCACAGTCTGAGAAGAATGCATCTGTGTAGTACTGAGCAATCTCCATAACTGTTTTCTTTTCTCTCTTTGCGCCCTTGAGCATCTTGTCTTCGCCTGTGTCTGCATCGCTTGAAAGATGACCTACGTCTGTAATGTTCATTACACGCTTGACATCATAGCCTGCATAACGGAGTGATTTTTCAAGAACATCTTCCATAATGTATGTTCTCAGATTACCGATGTGAGCGAAGTGATAAACTGTGGGACCGCAGGTGTACATGCTGATTTTACCCGCTTCGTGGGGAATGATTTCTTCTTTTTTTCTTGATGCTGAGTTGTATATATACATAATTTTTCTCCTTATTTACTAATGGTATCGGCAAGTGCTTTTATCATGCCTTCAAGTCTTTCAATTTCTTCTGCAACAGGGTCGGGAATGTGAATCTGATCAAGGGCTTCAACCTTAACACCGTCCTGCTTTACCACTCTTGCAGGGGTACCGACTGCAGTTGAATTTGCAGGAATTTCGTGAAGAACAACAGAACCTGCCGCAATTTTTGTATTGTCACCGATTTTTATGGGGCCGAGCACCTTTGCACCGGCGCCTATCATAACATTGTTTCCTACTGTGGGATGACGTTTGCCCACATCTTTCCCCGTACCGCCGAGAGTCACACCCTGATAGATTGTGACATCATCACCGATTTCGGTTGTTTCACCGATAACAACACCTGTGCCGTGGTCTATGAAAAATCTTTTTCCGATAGTGGCTCCGGGGTGAATTTCAATACCTGTTCTGCGTACACATCGCTGTGATAACCATCTTGCAAGAAAGTGAAGATTATGACGGTGACACCAGTTTGCTTTACGGTGTGATCTTATTGCACGAAGTCCGGGATAGAGAAGAAGTATCTCGGGAATTGATGCCGCAGCAGGATCACGGTCTTTTATGCACTGAATGTCTTCTTTTAACTGTCTGAACATAACACCTTACGACATAAAAACAAGTATGTTTCTGCCGTTCCTCCTTTCCGAAATGGTAACAGATGTGTATTCATAGTTATTATACTATATATAACAGAAAATTGCATCAATTATTTTATAAAATTTTTAACGAATTTTATTATTTTAGGACTTGATTTTTATTAAATCTTAATGTATAATGTCCAAGCAATATGAATAGGGACGATTAGCTCAGTTGGTAGAGCATTCGCTTGACGTGCGAAGGGTCAGCGGTTCGAGTCCGTTATCGTCCACCAAAAAATCCAAGTCTTTGACTTGGATTTTTTTATCCATTGCGGAAGCAATGGTATATCATCAACGACAGCAATGCTGTCGTTGTATCTCATCAGTCCGTCAGGACTGCATATCATCACGCGTCAGCGTGAATAAAAAAGCTTCCGCAATGATGATATACAACACTCCGTGTTGATGATATGCCGCAACAAGTTGCGGATGATATGCAAGACTCTGCCTTGATTTTATACATTTTTTATGATATAATACCCTCAGACTAACGAAAGTGAGTGTTACTTATGTTAACTTTATTGAACATCCCCTTTGACAACAAATTCCTGATTGCAGGAATGATACTTTTCTCTTTTGTTGCTGTTCTGGCACTGCTGAAAATCTTCAGAAACAAGCTTCCCAAGGACGGCGGCAGAGAATTTGCATTCAACGGTAAACTCTCTGAAGGCAAAGCAAGAGGCGCAGGTGTTGTATTTATCTCTGTTTTTGCTCTTGCAGGTCTTATCTTTGCTCCCGTTACCGCAGAATACATAATTTACTATGTAATTGTTCTTGCAAGCATGCTCTCAGGTTATCTTGACGACAAATCCGACAAGCCCTGGAATGAATACAAAAAAGGTCTCATTGACCTTGTAATCTGCGTAGGTGCATCAGTTGCATTTGTTTATTTCAATCCCGACCTTGCAAGACTTGACTTTTTCTTCTTTGATTTCGCAGTGAACAAGATTCTCTTCGTCTGCATTTCAACCGTATTCCTGTGGATGATGATAAATGCCACAAACTGCTCAGACGGTATTGACGGTTTCTGCGGTACACTTTCAATAAACTCTCTTATATTCATCGCACTCATCGGTCTTGCCGGCGGTATGGATAAAACTTTCAGCTCACTTATCATTATAATGATTTTCTGCATTGTGCCCTATCTCTGGTACAACGCAGAACCCAGCACAATGATGATGGGCGACGCAGGCTCAAGAGCAATCGGCGTATTCCTCGGTATTGCACTTCTTGAATCAGGAAACATCATTCTTGCAATTCCTCTTTGTCTGCTCATTCTCCTTGACGGACTTCTCGGCATTGCAAAAGTTTCTCTCAAGAGATTCCTTAAAATCAGCATAATGAAAAACATCAGAACTCCTCTTCACGACCATTTCAGAAAGAACAAGGGCTGGTCAAACACACAGACAATTTTCAGATTCCATATAGTTCAGACAATTATTTCCCTTGTATTTCTTCTGCTTGTGAAATAAAATCAGATAATACAGAAAAGCTCTGCGTCTGCAGAGCTTTTCTTTGCCATTATGCACATATAATACTGTCTGCAGTTGTGCTTTTTTTACATCAAAATTCATTTTTCACCTTGCATTTCCTCTAAAATAGGATATAATATATAATGGCGTTAAATTGAAATGCCTTTAAAATGTATATTAAAACCTTACAGGAGGTACACATATGAAAGTACAGTTCACAGAAACCATTCTGCGTGACGCACAGCAGTCTCTCATTGCTACGAGAATGCCTTTTGAGACTTTCAAGCCCGTACTTGAAAAACTCAACAAAGCAGGTTATTACTCACTTGAGTGCTGGGGCGGCGCAACATTTGACTCATGCCTTCGTTACCTTAGTGAAGATCCATGGGAAAGACTCAGAAACAACAAAGCTGCATGTCCCGACACAAAGCTCCAGATGCTTCTCCGTGGTCAGAATCTTCTCGGTTACAAACATTATCCCGATGATGTTGTAAGAATGTTCGTAAGAAAGAGCGTTGAAAACGGTATTGACGTTATCAGAATTTTTGATGCTCTCAACGACCTTCGTAATATTCAGGTTGCAGTTGATGAAACAATCAAAGCAGGTGCTATCGCATCAGGTACAATCTGCTACACAACAAGCCCTGTTCACACACTTGAAAAGTTCGTTGAAATCTCAAAAGAGCTTGAAAACATGGGTGTTCAGACAATCTGTATCAAGGACATGGCAGGCGTTATGAGCCCCAAGGAAGCATACGACCTTGTTAAGGCTATCAAGTCAGAAGTCAAGCTTCCCATTGCCCTTCACACACATTCAACAACAGGTCTCGGCTTCATGACACTCCTCAAGGCTGTTGGAGCAGGTGCAGACATCATCGATACAGCACTTTCAAGCATGTCAGGTGGTACAAGCCAGCCCGCAACAGAAACAATGGCATACGTTCTCCGTCAGTACGGTTACGATGTATCTCTTGATGACAAGATCCTTATGGATGTAAATAAGCACTTCAAAGCTTACAGAGCAGAATGCCTCGATTCAAAGCTTCTTAATCCCGTTGTTATGGCAACAGATACAGATGCTCTTAACTATCAGATTCCCGGCGGTATGCTTTCAAACCTTGTTGCACAGCTTACTGCTATGAACAAGCTCGATAAGCTCGATGAGGTTCTTGCAGAAACTCCCAGAGTAAGAGCTGATATGGGTTATCCTCCCCTTGTTACACCCCTCAGCCAGATGGTTGGTGTTCAGGCAACAAAGAACGTTCTTGACGGCGAAAGATACAAGAACATCGCAAAGGAAATCCAGGGCTACATCAAGGGCGAATACGGTAAGGCTCCCGGAACAATCGATGCAGACATCATGAAGAAAGTTCTCGGTGACGAAAAGCCCGTAACATGCCGTTTCGCAGATACACTTTCTGACGGTCTTCCCGCAGCAAGAGAATATCTCGGTGACAGAGCTACATGCGATGAAGATGTTCTTTCATACATCGCATTCCCCCAGCAGGCTGAAGCATACTTCGACAAGAGAGACGAGAAGAAGAGACGCACATTCAGCTATTCAATCAAAAGTGTATAAAAAGGAGTGCAGACAATGACATTTTCACTTCTTCAGATGCAGTTGGGAATGGGCGATACATTAAAAATTGCCGGCGTAGGCTTCGTTATTGTTCTTGTTGTTCTTGCATTTATTGCTGTACTTATCATGATGATTTCAAAAATCTTCAGTGTAGTTTCAGGCACAGGCAAGAAAGAAACAGAAGAAATCAAAGCTCCTGCAGCAGCTCCCGTGCAGACAGCTCCCGCGGCTGCAGCACCCGCAACTGTTGCAACACCCGGTTACCTTCACCTTGAAGGCGTATCCGAACCCAATGCCGCTGTTATAATGGCACTTGTAAGCCACAACACAGGTATCCCCCTCAACAAACTTGCATTCCATTCAATAAAATGCCTGCAGGATTCAGTTGAACTTATCGATGTAGACGAACCTACAGCAGCAACAATCATGGCAATTGTAAGCGACACAACCGGTGTTCCGCTTGAAAGACTCGATTTTACATCAATCAGACTTATAAAGGAGAACTAAAAAATGAAATATGTAGTTACATTAAACGGTAAAAATTACGAAGTAGAAGTTACAGAATCAGAAGCAGTTATCACAAACATCACATCAGCTCCCGCAGCTGCTGTTGCAGCTCCTATTGCTGCTCCTGTTGCAGCTCCCGTTGCAGCTCCCGCTGCTGCTCCTGCTCCCGCTGCAGCACCTGCTGCTCCCGTTGCAGTTGCAGGCGACGGTGTTAAAGTTACAGCTCCCATGCCCGGTAACATCCTCAATGTTAACGTTACATCAGGCCAGGCTGTAAAGAAGGGTGATGTTATGTTCATCCTTGAAGCTATGAAGATGGAAAACGAAATCGTTGCTCCCGAAGACGGTGTTGTTAAGCAGATTCTTGCACAGAAGGGTGCAACTGTAGATACAGACGAAGTTCTTGCAGTTATCTGAGAAAGGATTTCTGACAAATGAATATTATTGATACATTAATGGGTCTCTTTGAGACCTCGGGTATCGGTGCTTTCTTCAACGGTACTGCAAGTATCAAGAATATTATTATGATTCTTGTGGCTTGTGTTTTCCTGTACCTTGCAATCGGAAAGAAATTCGAACCCCTTCTTCTTGTTCCCATTTCATTCGGTATTCTTCTTGCAAACCTTCCCGGTTCTGAAATAATGCTTGACTCAATCGGTCTTTCAGACCCTGCAACAATGCAGGCAATTGAGGAAGGTGCCTTGGAAGCCGGACACTGGTACGATTCGGGTGTACTGCGACTGCTGTATATCGGCGTTAAGAGCAGTATTTTCCCCTGTCTTATCTTCATGGGCGTTGGTGCGATGACAGACTTCGGTCCTCTTCTTTCAAACCCCATAAGCCTTCTTCTCGGTGCAGCAGCACAGCTCGGTATTTATATCGCATTCATCGTTGCTATCGCACTCGGATTCAATCCTCAGGAAGCTGCATCAATCGCTATCATCGGCGGTGCAGACGGCCCCACAGCTATCTTCCTTACAAGTAAGCTTGCTTCACATCTTCTTGCTCCCATCGCAGTTGCCGCATACTCATACATGGCTCTGATTCCTGTTATTCAGCCCCCCATTATGAATGTACTTACAACTAAGAAGGAACGTTCTGTAAAGATGACACAGCTGAGAAAAGTTACAAAGATTGAGAAGATTATCTTCCCCGTAGTTGTGCTTATCATCACAGCTCTTCTTCTTCCCTCAGTAATACCCCTTCTCGGTATGCTTATGCTCGGTAACCTCTTCAAGGGATGTGCTGTTACAGACAGACTTTCAGTCACAGCTCAGAATGCACTTATGAACATCGTTACAATTCTTCTCGGTGTCTGCGTAGGTGCAACAGCTAACGGTGAAACATTCCTTACAGCACAGACACTCAAGATTGTTGCTCTCGGACTCTTTGCTTTCGTATTCTCAACTGTAGGCGGTGTCCTTCTCGGCAAACTTCTTTATGTTCTTACAAAGGGCAAGATTAATCCCCTTATCGGTGCTGCCGGCGTTTCTGCTGTTCCCATGGCAGCTCGAGTTGCACAGAAGGTCGGTTCAAAGACAGACGCTACAAACTTCCTTCTCATGCACGCTATGGGCCCCAACGTTGCAGGTGTTATAGGTTCTGCAGTTGCTGCAGGTTACCTGCTTTCAATGTTCGGTTAATTAAAAATTCACATAAAAAAATACTACTCTTGCGAGTAGTATTTTTTTACGCATCTTTGAATTTACATATGCTTTTATCTTCATCAATCCAGTCGTGTACAACTTCGGGATTTTCAAAGATCTCATTGCATTTTCTTATAAAGGGGATTACATCACCAAAGTCGAGTGCTCTGTGGTCGAATGCAATACATATGGGCAGAATCTTTCTGAAATCAGCACTCTTTGCACCGAAGCTGTCTGTCACACACACTACCTTATCCTGAACGGCACCCACACCGAATGCCGTAACCTGAGGCGGAATAATTTCAAGCAGTGACACACTTCCTGAAAGACTTCTGTCAAGTGAACCGAGATTTGAAACAGTAACAGTACCCTGCTCTATATCATAACCTGTGAGTCTGTCATCGGCACTCATGGAATAATAATTTTTCTTTTCTGCGCCTGAAAGAAGTTTTATTTTGTGTCTGCCTGTTTTTGCACCGAAAAGTCTGCCGAGTGCTTTGAGAATTCTTCCCTTTTTAAGTTCATTTATTGTATTCGCAAATGATGCCTCATACATTGCCTCTTCAAGAATTGTATTTTCCATACGTCTTCTCACATCAGCTATTTTTTCACTTATTTCATCAAGATTCATCTTTTCAAAACCTCTGACGTTTACAGTCATCATACGTCCGTCAGACATAACCATGGGAATTGAAATGTTGATTTCTTCAAAAGTATCAATTCTGCCTCTTACAAGAAAACTGTTATAGTCAAGATGTGCATTCATCGCAGGAGCAGCTTTTAGTCCCTCTGCAATTACTTTTAGCATAAGTGTATTGATTGTGATTTTATTTTCTTTGCTTCTGTGAAGATTTATTTTTTTTATTTCAGTAATCAGATCTGTAACATCTGCCTCATAATTATATGTTACATGAGGAATGTTCTTCCAACTTTCTGATGTCATGTTTGCAACAATCTTTCTCTGAAGTCCGAAATGTTCTGTATTTGTAATGTTAAGCATAGTTATTTCTCCTTTTGCCGTAATATGTTTAATTTCTCTGCCGGTTTTCCGACTTGACAACAGCATACCCGAAAAATGGCTGTATTGCTACATATTTTCAGTTGCGACAACGGTCAGTTGCGCGATTTTTACAGTTGCAACCGACGGTTGCGTATTGCAATTTCTTTATTTTCATGTATAATACATATTAAAAGGAGTGGATTTTAATGAGTTTAATGCTCGGAACAAAACTTGCAGACCTGCGTAAAAGATACGGTTTTTCTCAGGAAGCACTTGCAGAAAAAATGGGTGTCAGCCGCCAGGCAGTATCAAAATGGGAGCGCGGTGAATCAACTCCTGACACAGATACTCTGATTGAACTTGCTAAACTTTATGAAGTAAGTCTTGATGAACTTGTGGGACACAAAAAAAATACAGCCGATAACAATGCAGATAAAAAAGAGACTCAGAATAAAAAACAGACAGACAAACCGATTCAGGTTTCACCCGGATTGTCTTCAAAACTTCTGAAATTCCCGTTCCCTCTTGTTGTTGTTGCATTATACATACTGATGGGATTTGCGTTACATATATGGCATCCCGCATGGCTGATTTTTCTTCTTATTCCCTCATACTACCATTTCGCAATAGGCGCAAGAGCAAAAACAAAAAAAGGTTTTCTGCTCGGTCTCCCTGTTTTTGAACTTGCACTTATACTTTTCCTCATACTCGGATTCTTTATGAGTGCATGGAAATGGGCATGGATACTTTTCATAATTGCAATCTGCTATTATTGGAGTGTCATTTTTTACGTGGATAAAAAATAAATAAAAGCTATAAAAAAATCCCGATGATTGTTCATCGGGATTTGATTTTATCATTATTCGTAAAGAGGATATGCCTTTGTAAGCTTTTCAACTTCTGCCTTTACATAATCCTTTTTGTTTTCGAAATCTGTTGCAACAAGGTGGATGCATTCAGCAATCTTGTCCATATCCTGTGCACCGAGACCTCTTGTTGTAACTGCAGGAGTACCGATTCTGATACCGCTTGTTACGAAAGGCTTTTCGGGATCGTTGGGGATTGCATTCTTGTTAACAGTAATACGTACTTCGTCGAGTCTGTGTTCAAGCTCTTTACCTGTAATGCCTGTTGAACGAAGGTCGCAAAGCATGAGGTGATTATCTGTACCGCCTGAAACAAGGTTGATACCTCTTGAAACAAGACCGTGAGCCAGAGCCTTTGCATTTTCTGCAACTCTCTGCTGATATTCCTTAAACTCGGGCTTCATTGCTTCACCGAAGCAGACAGCCTTTGCTGCGATAACGTGCATAAGAGGACCGCCCTGACAGCCGGGAAAAATACCCTTGTTAAGCTGAAGACCGAACTCTTCCTTTGCAAGAATAAGACCTCCTCTGGGGCCTCTAAGTGTTTTATGTGTTGTTGAAGTAACAATATCTGCATAGGGTACGGGTGAGGGATGAACGCCTGCAGCGATAAGACCTGCAATGTGAGCCATATCAACCATGAAGATTGCACCCACTGACTTTGCAATAGCACCGATTCTTTCGAAATCGATAGTTCTGGGATAAGCTGAAGCACCTGCAACAATCATCTTAGGCTGTGCTTCCTTAGCGATTTTTTCAAGTTCATCATAATCGATAAAACCTTCATCATTAACGCCGTATGATACAAAATTGAAATACTTACCTGACATATTAACAGGAGAACCGTGTGAAAGATGACCGCCGTGAGCAAGACTCATACCGAGAATTGTATCACCGTGGTTAAGAAGTGCAAAATATGTTGCAATATTTGCCTGTGTACCTGAGTGAGGCTGAACGTTTGAATATTCTGCACCGAAAAGTTCCTTTGCTCTTTCGTTTGCGATATTTTCTACAATATCAACACATTCGCAACCACCGTAATATCTCTTTGCTGAATAACCTTCTGCATACTTATTTGTAAGCACACTGCCCATAGCTGCCATAACAGCAGGTGAAACAATGTTTTCAGATGCGATAAGTTCAAGGTTATCTCTCTGTCTCTTGAGTTCAAGATTCATAGCATCTGCAACTTCTTTATCAAAACCTGCAATGTATGATGCTGTATTTGTAAAATCATTAAACATTACATTTCCTCCAACGAAAAAAATCATAATTATTATATCATAAAGAAAAATTTAACTCAATGGGCAATATAGTCAAAAAACTTTTTATAATATGTATTTTTTGACGGATTATAATTATTAGTATTTGCAATAGAAGATATTATATGATATAATAAAGAGTAATTCAGCGAAGCAGTTCTGCTTCGCAGCGGGCGTTGAGTCAATGCCCCTACACTATGACATCCGCATTGTGCGATAAATTATTAAAGGTGAAGCGTATGGAATTTCTTGCAGGTAATTATGATATTGCTGTTATAGGTGCAGGTCACGCCGGAATAGAGGCATCTCTTGCAGGTGCAAGGCTCGGTTGTAAAACAGTGCTTTTTACAATAACCCTTGATTTTGTGGGCAACCTCCCCTGCAATCCGTCAATCGGCGGAACATCAAAGGGGCATCTTGTCCGCGAAATTGATGCTCTCGGCGGTGAAATGGGTAAAGCAGCCGACGCAAACTCAATACAGCTTCGTATGCTCAACAGAGGCAAAGGTCCTGCTGTACATTCACTGCGTGCACAGATTGACCGAAGAGGATATACCTCATACATGAAACATTGCATTGAAAAGCAGGAAAATCTTGATTTGAAACAGGCAGAAATTGTTGAACTGCGCAAGAATAATGACAACTGGGAGCTTGTAACAAAGCTTGATGCCGTGTACACTGCAAAGCAGGTTATCATTGCAACCGGAACATTCCTCGACGGCAAAATTTATGTCGGCGACAAATGTTATTCAAGCGGTCCTGACGGTGTTTTCCCATCAATAGGACTTGCAGATTCACTGAAAAAACTCGGACTTCCTCTTCGCCGTTTCAAAACAGGAACCCCCTCAAGAGTCAACAGAAGAAGTGTTGATTTTTCAGGTCTTGAACTCCAGGAAGGTGACAAAAAGTGTTCACCATTCTCCTTTGAAACAAAAACTCAGCCCGAGAACAAAGCAGTTTGCCATATTTCATACACAAACGACGCAACCAAACAGATTATTCTCAACAATATTCACCGTTCTCCCCTTTACGGCGGTAAAATTGAAGGCATAGGACCGAGATATTGTCCCAGTATTGAAGATAAAATAATGCGTTTTGCAGAAAAAGAAAGACATCAGCTCTTTATTGAACCCTGCGGTCTTGATACAGAAGAAATGTATCTTCAGGGTATGTCTTCATCTCTTCCCGAAGATGTTCAGCTCAAATTTTTAAAGACAATCAAAGGTCTTGAAAATGTAGAAGTAATGCGAAATGCTTACGCTATTGAATACGACTGCGTTGATCCCGTTTCAATGAAACCGACACTTGAATTCAAAGATATTCCCGATCTTTACGGTGCAGGTCAGTTCAACGGTTCAAGCGGTTATGAAGAAGCAGCAGCTCAGGGACTTGTAGCAGGCATAAATGCAGCCCTGAAACTCAGAAACGAAGAACCCCTTATTCTTGACAGAGCAGGTTCTTACATAGGTACTCTTATTGATGACCTTGTTACAAAAGGTTGTAACGAACCTTACAGAATGATGACATCAAGAAGTGAGTACAGACTGTTTTTACGCCAGGACAATGCAGATATACGACTTACGGAAACAGGCTACAGAGTAGGTCTGATATCTGAAGACAGATACAACAGATTTTTAAGAAAACTTGAACTCATTGCTGAGGAAAGAGCGAGAGTTGAAAGCACGGTAATTCCTCCCAACAAGGAATTTGACTATATTTTTATTGAGAATAATACTGTTCCTCTCAATACGGGTGTAAGACTTTCCGAACTCATTAAACGCCCTCAGCTCAATTACGAAAAACTTACACCTGTTGATAAAACACGTCCTGATCTTACAGATGATATATTTGAGCAGGTAGAAACAGAACTCAAATATGAGGGCTACATAAAAAGACAGTTATCACAGATTGCAGATATGAGAAGACTTGAAGTAAGACTGATTCCCGAGGATATCAATTACGACGATATAACAGGACTTCGTCTTGAAGCGAGTGAAAAACTCAAAAAAGTACGTCCCGTAAATATAGGACAGGCCTCAAGAATTTCAGGTGTCAGCCCTGCTGACATTTCAGTTCTTCTTATTTATCTCGGCAAGAAAGGAAATTAAAAAATGTCTACAATTGCCGCAATTGCAACACCGAACGCTTCAGGTGGTATAGGTGTAATAAGAATATCGGGTGAAGATGCTATTTCCGTTGCAGACAGAGTCTTCCGTTCTGTTTCAGCAAAAAAGCTCTCCGACATAAAAGGCTATACTGCATTATTCGGTCACGTTTGTGAAAATGATAATATAATAGACGAATGCGTTGCACTGGTATTCCGTGCACCTAAAAGCTATACCGGTGAAGATGTGGTGGAAATTTCATGCCACGGCGGAATGTTTGTTACACAGAAAGTACTGCGTACTGTTTTTGCAAACGGTGCTGTTCCTGCCGAAGCAGGTGAATTTACAAAAAGAGCTTTTCTTAACGGTAAAATAGATCTCACACAGGCAGAATCGGTAATGAACATTATTTCTGCCCACGGACAGCAGGCACTCAATGCCGCAACAAACACTCTTGACGGTAAACTGAGTGAAAAAATTGCAGGTGTTGCAGCAGCCCTTACAAATGTTGCAGCAGGTATTGCCGTATGGACAGATGATCCCGATGAAGATGTACCTCAGGCTCACGAAGAAAATGTATATGAGGTAATCAGAAACAGCCTTAACGAACTGAACAAACTCATAAAAAATTTCGATTCGGGAAAAGCTGTCACTCAGGGTGTATCCACAGCAATCTGCGGTCATCCTAATGTGGGCAAATCAACACTTATGAATCAGCTTGCAGGCTATGACAAATCAATCGTTACCGACATTGCAGGCACAACCCGTGATGTTGTTGAGGAAACTGTACGACTCGGAGATATTGTTCTGCACCTTGCAGACACCGCAGGTATTCACGAAAGTGATGACATTGTTGAATCAATCGGTATTGACAGAACAATGAAAAAACTCGACTCTGCAAGTCTTGTTCTTGCTGTTTTTGATTCATCACAGCCTCTTGACAACAACGACATTGATCTTCTTGAAAAATGCAATGGCAGAAAAGCTGTTGCAATAATAAACAAGACAGATTTAGGCATAAACACAAATATTGAAAAAATCAAAGAGTATATCACAGACACAGTCTTCATTTCTGCCGCAAACGGTGACGGAATTGACGAACTGAAAACAGTTATTGAAAAACTGCTCGGTACTGCAGAGTTTGACACTTCTGCAGGTATTCTTGCAAATGAAAGACAGTACGCCTGTTGCACATCCGCCGCAGAAAGCCTGAATGAAGCACTCACAGGGCTTGAAACCGGTGTTACACTCGATGCCGTAAATGTCAGCATCGACTATGCAACAGAAAAACTCCTTGAACTCACAGGCGAAAAAGCAAGAGAAGCCGTTGTAAACGAAGTCTTCTCAAAATTCTGCGTTGGAAAGTAAACAATAATTTGTCGGGATGAAGCCGACAAAAATGAATAATGAGTAGTGAGCAATGAGCAATGTCGGAAGTCGCAAGCGACTTATGTTCCGCTTCGCTCTATATAATGGGTTAAAGGGCGTAGCCCTTTCCATCATTA
>JAZOUN010000099.1:0-2093 GCA_045658165.1 Acutalibacteraceae bacterium | reverse complement strand
AATAATCGAATGAAATACATGAAAAGCGCAAACCTTTCGAAAGGAGGGGACGCAAAGCAATGGGGCCTAAGGTTTTAAATTATGCTTCATTCAAAAAAATAATTTAATACTATGGCAGCCCGGCCGCCAGTGTTTTATTCTGTTTTCAACTTTTGAAAGGAGAATGAAAACATGGCAAAAAAATTCACAAAAGTGATTTCTGCAATGCTGGCGCTTGTGATGTGCTTTGGCACAGTGCTGCCGGTATTTGCTGAAGAAAACAAAGACAATTTCAATGCAATGGGCTTGGATGGCGTTGTCTCCAGTAGCGATGAATATACTTATATGATCGCTCAGGATCTTGAAGACAAAATTTATTATTACGCAACCAGCAACCATGCTCTTAAGATTGCTAATGCAGGTGCCGTTCATATTTTCCCCATTATCGATACAACACGTGATGTTGAAAACGGTACTTGGGAAGCAAACGGCGTTTACGTTAGCGGCGAGAGCAACTACGATGTAGTATATTGCTGCGATTTCTCCACAGGTACAAGAGTGGACGAGGATGACGTAACTAATACCTATTATAAGCGTCTGAATCTTGAAGACAGCGAATACTTCGATGATACGTTGGCAGAACGCCTCCGCGCTATTGTTTCTATTTCTTATCCTGCTCTTTCTGTTGAGGATGCAAAAGCTGCTCTTATTGAGGCGGGATTTGATGCTGCGCTCGCAGAAAAGCTCGATTATGCTGAGCTCATCTCTGCTACCCAGGGTGCAATTTGGCGCCTTGCTAATGAGGGTGATATCGAAGAGGGTGTTACCGATTTTACATATCGTTCGTCAGTCACAACTGCTAAAAAGAAGACTTGGGGCGGATATATGTATGATTTCGAATACACTAAGACAGCCGGTGCCGGCGATCGTATCACTGCACTCCAGGAGTTCTTCCTTACTAGTGTAAATGAAAAGTTCCTTGCTAATGGCAAGGCACAGGATGGTCAGATCGTTATCACCAAGCTCGAAGTTCTTGAAACAGCTCCCAGCGTAGAAGCCAGAAGCGGATATAATGTTTCTATCAATCTTGAACTGAATTACGCTGTTGGCGCTGAGGACGATATCATCCTTCAGGTATTTGTTGGTGACGAGATTAATCAGATCTCTCTCCCTGCTGGTACAAAAACATTTACTGTAAATGTGGATGCTGCTGCAGGCGAAACTGTCAAGGCAGTTGTATCCGGAACTCAGAAGCTTCAGAAGGGCGTATACTTCTACGCTCCCGAGCCTCAGGATATTGACGGCGACGGTGTGGCTACCAGCCGTGAGGTTTCTCAGAACCTTATCGGTGTTTCCGGCGGCGCAACTTCCGTTCGCGCAGAAGCTGAGGTTATCGTTCCCGAGCCTCCCACCGTTAAGTTCAAGAATGGCGACGCTTCCAACATCAGCTTCATGCTGATCGATGAAAAAGGCAATGTAACCTTCCTTGAGAAGATCGATATCGGCGGCGAGACCTCCTTCGTGATCCCCACTGCGATCGGAATGACCTCTGCAGTATTTGTAAAGCAGTCTACCTCCGGTATGTTCTGGGCTTCTGAAGAAATTGATGAGGCAACTCAGGCAGCAGTTATCAAGTGCCTGAAGGCTAACAATCCTTCTTACAAGGGTCACTGGAATGAGTTCTTCTTTGGTAACGGCAACTTTACTTGGGAGTTCAAGAAGAATAAGAGTGTAACTTACACCTTTACCGGTGCGACCGCTTCTGTCGCAGATCCCAAGGAAGAGGAGTCTGATGAAGAATCTGTTGAAACTCCTGAGGTTGTAGTACCTGAAACTTCTAAGGATGAAGAACCCGAAATCCCCGATGAACTTCCTAAGGTAGACGAAACTGAGCCTACCCTTGATTACATTGTAAGCGGTGCATCTATTAAGGATTGGACTGTTATTGACGGAGTTACCGTAATTTATATTGGGGCAGACGGTAAGGTTCCCGCTGTAATTTGGACTTCCGAAAAGGTTGATTATGTAGATGATCTTGCAATTATATTCGGTGTTGAAGAGTACAAATCCGTTTACGGTATCGGTGCTAAGAAGATTGAGTATCAGCACAATAA
>JAZOUN010000098.1:0-2980 GCA_045658165.1 Acutalibacteraceae bacterium | reverse complement strand
TATATATCTATTTTAGAATTATTTTCTATGAATGTCAATAGTTCTTAGATAAGTTTTATCTAAAAAAGATTAGACAATATTCATCTACTGTATAATAGTTATATATTATTGCAAAGGGTGAAATATGTGAAGAGCCGAATCCGTGATTTACGTGAAGACAATGACCTGACTCAGCAGCAGGTTGCGGATGCTATCGGCATCACACAACGAAAATACTCCTACATTGAAACTCAAACACAACCTCTCACAGCTGAAATCCTTGTAAAATTAGCCGATTTTTACAAAACAAACATTGATTACATTCTTTTGAGAACTGAATATAAAGAAAAAATCTGATTACCGATTGCTTTGTGTGCAGTCGGTAGTTTTTTTGCACAAAAACATCAAAAAAAAGGTTATACGGACGAACCGTATAACCTCTTTACTGTTATTGTTTTTTAGATTGCGCCGAAGACGAACTTACAAACGAAGAGGATTGCAATAACTGTAACTGCAATATCTTTCTTTGTGAATTTACCTGTAAAGAGAGTGATAAGTGTGTAAGCGATAGCACCGATACCGATACCGTTTGCAATTGAATATGTAAGAGGCATCATGATGAGTGTAAGGAATGCAGGAACTGCACTTCTCATATCATTCATATCAACCTTTGAGAAGTTCTTGAGCATAAGAACGCCGACAAAGATAAGTGCGGGAGCTGTAGCTGCTGAGGGAATGATACTTGCAAAGGGTGAAAGGAAAAGACAAACTGCAAAGCAGAGTGCTGTTACAAGAGATGTAAGACCTGTTCTGCCGCCTGCTGCAACACCTGATGCACTTTCAACGAATGTTGTTACAGTTGATGTACCGAAAACTGAACCTGCAAGAGTTGCAACTGAGTCAGATGTCATTGACTTGTCGAGTTCAAGGGGGTCACCGTTTTCGTCAAGCATATCAGCTTCTGCTGCTGTGCCGTAGATTGTACCGATTGTATCGAACATATCAACCATGCAGTATGTAACGATAAGCATGATAACTGAGAAAATGCTGCCTACCATTTCGCCTGTGAATACATTCTTCCATGCTTCGCCCTTGAATGCTGCTGCAAAACCGATTTCTGCGAAATCCTTGAAGGGCTGAGCAATTGAATCAAGGTTAAGTTCAAATGAGGGAAGCTGCCATGTTGCAAGATAGTAGATAACTGTTGTTGCAAGAATACCGATAAGAACAGAACCCTTTACCTTGAGCTTTGTAAGAACAGCAATAATGATAAAGCCGAGAAGAGCAACAACTGCAGGAGCTATATCTGCCCATGCTGCACCGTTGATTTTTACAAACTGAACAAGTGTATACTGGTTATCCTGAATAATACCTACGTTCTGGAAACCGATAAATGCGATGAAGAGACCGATACCGGCAGAAATTGACTTCTTGATACATTCGGGCATAGCTTTTGCAATATAAGCTCTTGCACCTGTAACTGAAAGAATAAGGAATGCAATACCTGAAAGAAGGATAATTACAAGACCTGCCTGATAGCCTTCAATTACGTCACCGCCATTGAGAATCTGGGGAAGAATGAAAGATACGAAGAAGAATGAGTTAAGTCCCATACCACAAGCCTGTGCAAAAGGCATTTTTGCATAGAATGCGTAAAGGAGTGTACCGACAACAGCTGAAATGATAGATGCAATGTAAACAGCGTTCCAGATGGGCTGAATACCGGGAACATCAAAGCTGAAACCGACAATCTGATTGGGGTTGACAATGACAATGTAAGCCATTGCGAAGAATGTTGTAAGACCTGCGATAATTTCAGTTCTTACGTTTGAACCACGTTCTGAAATTTTAAAGAACTTGTCCATTTTTCTACCTCTCTTTGTTTTTTTATTTATGGAAGTACCATGTAAAAATTATACCCCATAAAAACACTCTTTTCAATACTTTTTGTGCATTTTTACTTTTTTATGACAAAAAATTTTCCGTGACTCACCACAAGATGAATCACGGATCTTTTTTATGAATATATCAGAAACAATGTTATTGCAAGATGCAGCAAAATAAAAACGGGCAGACCTATCATAAATTTTTTATGTTTTGTTTTATGGCGAATCATCTGCATAACTGCATACATAGCCGTTGCACCGCCGAAAAAACCGGTAAACATAAGCGTTTTTTCAGAAATTCGTCTTTTCCCTTTTTTTGCGGCAGCTTTGTCATAAACAGTAAGCACAACCGCAACAAAAGAAACTGCAATCAGGTAAAAAAACAGATATTTTTCAGTATTCATATCAATCTTCAAATTTCATAACTCTGAACTGTTCTTTTTTTCTTGCTTTCGGCTCGGGATTTTCACACCCGTTACCGACAGCTATTGCAATAAGGAATTTGTAATCTTCAGGAATTTCAAGTTTCTGTTTCCACTTTATGCCCTCGGGAGCACCGAGAAGACCGCCTATACTTGCGATTATAACAGAACCGAGTCCCATACCCTTTGCGGCAATTGCAATATTTTCAACCATAATTCCCGCATCCATGTGACTGTTTCCCTCTGCATAGATAAAGAAAACTGTGGGTGCATTCTGATAGAACGGATTCTTATCCCAATTTGTGTAAGCAGGAGTATCCCAGCCCACAAGATTCTTGAAATCCACATTCATCTCATCAAGAACTTTTTTGCTCTGAACAACACGGACATGACAGGGCTGACCGTTTCTGCCGCTTGGCGCCCACATAGCACATTCAAGGAGAGTTTCAAGCTGCTCATCTGTTATCTGCTCGGGAGTGTAATCCCTGATTGTTCTTCTTGTGAGAATATTGTCAATAGTTTCGTTATGTATCATTTTTATTACCTCTTTCGGTAAACAATAATTTATCGGCTCGATGCCGATAATAAAGAATAAAGAAGAAATAATAAATAATAAAATCGGAAGCCCTACGGGCTTTGATTATAAAATGGGGTTTAAGGGGCTTGCCCCTTCCAACATTATTCTTTATTCAT
>JAZOUN010000097.1:0-9072 GCA_045658165.1 Acutalibacteraceae bacterium | reverse complement strand
TTTTTAGCAGCCTGTTCATTTTTATTGTCACCGTTGGTGTAATAAACAGTGTCTTTGAGAATAACCGGAAGATATTGCTGGTATGTCCAATGATTGGGATAATCATGCGGATATTTATAGAACTGACCTTTATTAAGGACTTCGTCACCGTCAAAATGCATGTTCTGAAGCGTTCTGGGAACAGGACCGTATCTGCCGTTTTCGATATCTGCCATTGCTTTATTTATTGCATCGTGTCCCGTTGCTGATTTTGGTGAATTACAAACGAGAATCACTGCATCTGCAAGAGGAATGCGGGCTTCGGGAAGCCCTACCTGAAGAGCAATATCCACAGCTGATTTTACAATTGGCATAATCATGGGGTAGGCAAGTCCCACATCTTCTGCCGCACAGACCATAAGACGTCTGCACACAGAGGGCAGATCACTTGCTGCAAGTAATCTTGCAAGGTAGTGAATTGCGGCATCGGGATCAGAACCGCGCATTGATTTCTGAAAAGCAGACAGCAGATCGTAATGTTCGTCACCGTCTTTGTCATATTTCAGTGAAGTTTTCTGAGATAACTGTTTTGCGTTTTCAAGAGAAATTTTTCTGTTTTCTCCGTCAGCCGGTGCAGGACTGCTCAGACAAAGTAATTCAACAGTGTTTATTGATTTGCGGACATCTCCTCCGCAAGCAAAAGAGATGTGCTTTATTACACCGTCTTCAATATCGAAACTGCATTTCATTTCTTCACTCATGAATCTGAATGCTCTTTCAATTGCAGGAACAATATCATCATGTGTTACCGTTTTGAATTCAAATACGGTGCTTCGGCTGAGTACTGCGCTGTATATGTAAAAATAGGGGTTTTCTGTTGTTGATGCAATAAGAGTAATTGAACCGTTTTCAATATACTCAAGAAGTGACTGTTGCTGTTTTTTGTTGAAATACTGAATTTCGTCAAGATACAGAAGAATACCGTTAGGCGCGGCAACTGTATCAATCTGAGCCACAACATTGCGTATATCTGCAATGGAAGCATTTGTTCCGTTGAGTTTACATAGCTTTTTATTGGTTGAAGCTGCAATTATGTTTGCAACTGTTGTTTTTCCGGTTCCGCTGGGACCGTAGAAAATGAGATTGGGAATAATGCCTGTTTCAATGATATTTCTCAGAGGTGCACCGGGTGCAAGCAGATGCTTTTGTCCGACAGCCTCTTCAAGTGTCATCGGTCTTATTCTGTCTGCAAGGGGTGAAGACATGGCAATTCCTCTCATAAAATTTAATATACACAAAGTATTCTAACATATCTTTCATGAAAAATAAAGGGGAAAATGAAAAAAAATAAAAATATTACGGTGAAATAAGTTTGACAAAATAAAGGGTTTATTGTATTATAAAAATATTAACTATTAAAAGGAGCTTTTCGATGTATTATGTAATAATGGATCTTGAATGGAACAATTCCTATAACAAAAAGCTCAAGTGTTTTTTTAATGAAATAATTGAGATCGGCGCAGTAATGGTTGATGACGACCTTGATGTTGTTGATACGTTTTCAGTGCTTATAAGATCTCAGCTTTCAAATAAATTAAGCGGAAGAGTGAAGGATCTTACACATATCTCAAATGAGGATATGTACGGCGGAATCAGTTTTAACAAAGCTGTTTCGGATTTTTCAAAATGGGTATCCGGAAAAGAGTGTATTTTTATGTCCTGGGGTAACGGAGATCTCAGGGTTATGCTTGATAATCTGAAATTTTTCAGCGATATTGATACAATTCCGTTTATTTCAGGCTATGTTGATCTGCAGAAATATTGTCAGCAGCATCTCGGACTTTCAAATGCACAGCAGATTGGTCTTTCCGCAGCTGCTACGCTGTTCGGTGTTGATGTGAGTGAATATTCAACACACCGTGCTCTTGATGATTCATTGCTGAGTCTCAGATGTTTCAAAAAATCATATGATCAGGATGCTTTTGCAGAGCATATTCTTGTCTGTGATGAGGATTTTTACAGAAGATTGCTTTTTAAAGCAAAGTATATCACAAATATTCACGATAATCGTATAGACAGAAGTAAAATGGTCTGCTACTGTGATGACTGTTCCAACCGTATGCGTAAGGTTTCGGAATGGAAGCTTGTAAACAAATCATTCAGAGCATTGTTTTATTGCAGGAATTGTGATAATTATGCAATGTTCAATATAAGATTCAGAGAGTATTTTGACCACGTTGATGCGAAGTCTAAAAAGACTAAAGTTGTCAACGAAGATAAAAATGGAGAGAAAAAAGAAAACGGATGAAAAAGAACATAATTCTTGTGTCAGCAATTATACTGCTTCTTGCTGTGGGTGCTTTCTGCGGTTTTTTGATTTATGATTCATACAATAATTCAAAACAGCCGTTGCCGGAAGAAATGTTTGACATTGCTGCGCTGATAAAAGAAAACGAAGATACGGCATTTGCATTTCTTGAAGAATCAGAAAATGTTCTGCCGGAAAATATGATAGGTTATACGGTTGACTTTGCCGTTGATATCAGTTCTGATGATACAAGTGAAACAGCACTCAGGGTGCAGGCAGATAAGATTTTTGAAAAAGTTGATGCAATTTCGCCTAATACCATGGTTATCAGGTATTCGGAAAAAATGAATTATGCCCCGGATGGGTTTGATGTTCTTTCTTACCTTGTACAAAAGGCAGATTCGGAAGGTATGTATGTTGTTTTGCTCACAGACGGTGAAGATTTGCCCCTGAGCAAAGCTGATGACAGCGAATTTGCTGAAAAAATAAAAAATTACAATGTTGATGCTGTGGCTGTTGATGTTTCCGCTGAATCGGGCAATATTTCAAAGGATATCGGCAGAATAAAAGAGAATTTTAATCAGAAAGATATAAAAGTCGGAATATACTGTAAAAATTCACCCTCAGAAAATATAAAATCAGTTGTTACCGATGCAACTGCAGATTTTTGTTTTGTTCAGTTTGATTGTTCAACTGAAAGCGGTGTTGAAAATGTTGTTAAACAATGGTCAGAGATCGGACTTTCATGTAATTCACCTGTTTACGGAATTCTCAGGAATGATCTTGTCTGCACGTCGGAGAACTGGACATTGCCCACTGAAATATATGAACAGGTAAGGCTTATTTATAATTACGGCGGTTTTTCGGGATATGTTGCATATTCGCACAAAAAACTCAGTACAGACGATAACCATACCGCAACAAAACTTTTCTCTTATAATGAGAGTTTCAATGATTCAGATTATACTGCACTCATTTTTACCGATATTTCAATAAAAGATAATAAAGAAGTGGTTTTTGCAGGAACAACCGATAAAAATAATCCTCTGCATGTCTGGAGTACTGCAAAAAACAAGTGGCAGAGAGTTGAAACAACGGGAGATAACGGTGAGTTTTCCGTTGCTGTTCCTCTTCGTCAGGGTGAAAATAAAATTGTAGTAAAACATAAAAATTCAAGATATACTTACTACATTGACCGCGCTGTAGATATAATGACTGATTACTCTGCAGTGATTGAAAAAGGCAGTGTAGTGCTTACGGTAAGAGCCGTAAAAGATGCAAAAGTATATGCGTCTCTTGCAAATACTCAGCTTGTTGAACTTCAGCCCGGGCAGGCAGATGACAAGGGATATGTGACATATACCGCAACATATGAGCCTGATCCCCGTATGGGTAATCTGACCCCGGATGATATTTCTTATGCCGCGACTTTTGCAGGTATTGATGATATTGTAATGTGCGGCAAAGAAAAAGAGATTTCGCCTTATGATGATCACGGTCTCGGAAAGGCAACAATATGCCGTACACAGAGAGATTATTCAGAAACAACGTCGGCAGATACAGATAAGGATATGTCTGATCCTACCTGCACACCGCAGTTGGCAGGTGCATACGGTTATGTTGAAAAAACCGGTGTCAGTGAAAATAAGTTCCTGCTGCATCTTGATTCCGGAATGAAAGTGTACGGTGCGTCATCAAGACTTATTCTTGACGGATTCGTATTGCCTGATAACAGAGTCAATCTTGAAAGTGCAGTATGTACAGATGAAACATCTTTTGAATTTTCGTCTGATTACGGCTGTTTTATTAAAATAAACATTGCGCCTCAGCAGTATTATAAAGGATATCTTCAGCGCGTATATAATGTTGAAGAGTTTGCTGCAGAGTATGTGGATGTGATTTTTGCCGATACAGCCGAGTGCTCATATAACATTCAGCCTGATCTGACTTCAAGCAATGTTTTCGAACGTCTTGAATGGTACAGTAACAGCGAAGAAAAAAGTATAACGCTCAGATTGTTCCTGAGAAACAAAGGTGATTTCGGGGGCTATAGTTTTGAACGCTGTGAAAACGGCAATGTAAAACTGAGTTTCAGACCGAAAGTGAAAGTTCTTCAGGGGACTGTCATTATGATAGATCCCGGTCATGGCGGTTACGGTGCACCCGGAACAAAGTCGAGTCTTAATATTTATGAGAAAGAAGTAACACTTTCAACAGCGCTCAGTGTTGCACAGATTCTGCGTGATAACGGTGCAACGGTTATTATGACAAGAACTACGGATGAATCACTTTCTTTATATGAACGTGCACAGATGATAAGAAAATATGAACCTGATGTTTTTGTGAGTATTCATAATGACGGTTCGGAAGATGTCACATGGTACGGAACTCATACATTCTATTATAAAAACTATTCAATGCCTCTTGCAGATGCAATTCATAAACAGATAGTAACTGCATACAGAACATATTATTACAATGATCCGGAGACACCTGAATATACTGCAGTTGATAAGGGGATAAAGTTCTATCCGTTCCAGGTTACAAGAGTTGAAGAGTGTCCCAGTGTTCTTATAGAATGCGGATATCTTACAAACGAAGTGGATGCGGTTATGCTTACCGATACAAACGGTCAGCTTATTCTTGCAACGGCAATTGCTCAGGGAATTGTTGATTATATTGCAGGTTGATTCATCAGATAATAAAAAAGCCAAAATGTGGTCTTGAAAAAGACCACATTTTGACATTTAAAGAGGTAGTGTATTTATATGTATGTTATCGTTAAAATAACGTAGATATTTGTCTGTCCTTTTTTTGCAACTTTTTTTGCACAGGTCAGGACAGCTGACCTTTTTTGATGCATCTTATGTATGTAATATAACCTGCATTGCTTAAAATTAACTTAAAAAATCAGTGTTTAAAACATTTATTATATTCTTTTACCCATCTGAGTACGGCCTTTCGGTCGTATTTTTTTGGCATTGCAGATGTAACAACAGTAGCTTTTACAAGTTCAAGACCCATTCTGACAACTTTTTTGAGAACAACTTTGTTGTTGATAAGTCCTGTCAGCTTGATTTTGATATCAGCAGGTTTCATTCCGCCGAGCATTGATGCAAGGTCAGTTGAATCTGCACCGATTGTCATATCGTCTGCATTGAGAATGCCTGTTCTGAATATGTAATCAAGCTCTTTGCCCTCAAGACGTGTGAGCATGAGTTTTACGCATGCAAGGGGAGCGAGGCCTTTGCCGAGTTTGTTGTAATATCCTGTCTGATACTGCCACAGAGTTTCTGCACTGAAATCATTGTTTTTGTCTGCAATAACAGCATCTGCAAGAATTCTTGCCGCTTTGAAGCTGTTTGCGATGCCCGATCCGATGATGGGCACTGTCATGAATGCGCTGTCACCGATTGCGGCATAACCGTCTGCAACCATAACACCGAGTGGCTGACGGACGGGAATATTGACAAACTGACCCCCACGAAGAATTTCCGTGCCTATGCTGTCATTATCCTTACGGAGTGAAGCCATTGTTCTGTCAACTTCAGCCATATCAAAGGGCTTGAATCTGCCTATGAGTACATCTGTATGTTCTTCTTCCGTTGCAACCCATGTGATTCCGAGCTTATTTTCGTGGAGCATAAGGACTTTGAATGCATTTATGTCATCAACTTCGGCTGTTTTGTTCCAGAAAGCTCTGTAAACATAAAACTGCTCGTAATCGATTGAGTTATTCTGAACTCCGAGCCAATGGGGAAGTGATTTTCTCACAGGTGAATTCATTCCTGCCGCATCAATAACAAGGTCTGCATAAATTTCTCCATCTGCAGTTTTTATGCCTGTTATTCTGTTGCCGAGAAGAATTGCACCGAGAATTTCACAGCCGAAAACAAACTTTACACCTGCTTTTTCTGCGTGTTCAATAATATAATTGTATATGTCTCTGCGTTCCATCTGGATTTCGAGCTGGTCAATGGGAGTGTTCTGATGAAGAGCTGTTTCCATAGCAGGACCGTAGAAAGTCATGTCGTGTTTGAGTTTCCAGAGTGATTCATCGGGAAGATCAAGACCGAGTGCAGTAAAACCTTTTTTATCAAAAATATCGGTCCAGTCGTGACCCATATTTTCTCTTGTGTTCTTTTCATAAACAGTTACATCATAACCGTGTTTTGCAAGAAGCATACCGGCTGTTATCCCGCCGTGACCGCCGCCTGCAACGATAATCTTGTTGCCCATAAAAATTCCTCCGTATAAGATGTTGATTTTATGTTAACACAAAACAAATTTTGTTTCAATATTAATAAATAAAAAAAGAAGGTGAAATGAATCACCTTCCTGATAGTATTAAAGTAAATCGTCAAAGAATCTGATGTTTGAGGGGACGGGTTTTCTTTCGTCTGACTGTTCCATTTTGATGATTTCAACAATTCTGTCATTTATGGGAGTGGGAACACCGCATTTTCTGCCCCATTCGCATACAACACCGTTGATTGCATCGACTTCGCAGGGTTTGCCGTTTCTGATGTCCTGAAGCATTGAGGGAACAATGCCTCTGTGCTTTTTCATGGCGATGGGAACGAGAAGTGTTGAGAATGCACGCTTTACGGGGTTTGTGTAATAGAAAAGCTTTGTGATATCCTTGCCCTGAACGGGAACGAACTCTGCACCTGCAGCGTGACCGACGTCGATGCATTCTTTCATACAGCGTACTGCAATTTTTCTTGCATCTGCGTTTTCTGAAACATCACCGAATGCACCGCCGACAACAGTACCGAGACCTGAAAATGTTGCATTGATAAGAAGTTTTGACCAACGGGCACCGATGAGATTTTCTTCCTCATAAACAGGACACATGAGTTCAAGAATTTCTTTTACCATATTGAACTGCTCGTCTGTGATACCCTTCATCTTTCCCATATGGAAAGAAAGGCTGTCGGGTTCACTTGTAAGAACGCATACACCGGGTTCTGTAAGTTCTGCACCCCATTCAACGGTACAGCCCATTGTGTGTTCTTCACCGATGATTTCTGCAATGCCGGGTTCGGGGATACCGTTCTGAAGTGTGACGATAACACCTGTTTCTGTCATATAATCTTTAAGGAAAGTGACAACTTCCTTGTTGAGAAGCTGTTTTGTCATAAGGAAAATAACATCGTATTTCTTTGTCATTTCGTCGGGAGTGAGTGCAGTTACGGGAACTGTCATTTCAACTGTGCCCTTGATTACTGCGCCTTTTTCCTTGAGTGCACCGATGTGAGCCTTATTTCTGTTTATAAGGTCAACCTGACCGCCGTTTTTTGTAATATATGCACCGAGAACAGTGCCGAGAGAACCTGCGCCGTAAATTGCACATTCGATATTTTTCATTTTAAACACCTTCCGTAATTCTTTTTATTAAAAATAACATATCCGCATAAAAAATGCAATAAAAACAAACGGAAATGATTTTTTTGTTTTTTTTCTTTACTTTTTTATGTGCTTTGTGATATGATAAAAATACCAATAAATCAGGAGTTGTTAATATGGTAGCTATTTTTAAAACTATTATCTCATTTTTGATTTCAGTTATTACTGTTTTTAGTTTTACAGGATTCTTCGGCAATACCGGTGAAAATGCTTATGATGTAAAAAATAATCAGGAAATTCTTCTTGATTTTGCTGTGATTTCTGATATTCACATGACAGATGAAGCTCTTCGTCAGATGGTTCTTGAAAGCGGTCTTGAAGATATGGATAAGGCTGTAAACAAGCCTGATGCTCTTATTCTTGCAGGCGACATGACAGATGACGGACTTGAGGAGCAGTATGAAAAACTGAAAGAATCTTTCGGTAAATATAATCCGTCAGAAAATATTCTTCTCGCTCTTGGCAATCATGACACATGGACAGACGAAAATAACAGATACGAGCCTTCAAAGGACAATTTTGTTAAATATTCAAAAGACATTGCAGACCGTGACCTTACAGAGTGCTATTACTCAACAGTAATCAACGGCTATACATTCATTGTTATGGCAAGTGAAGGCACAAATGTCGCTGCATATATAAGCCCTGCTCAGCTTGAATGGCTCAGAACAGAAATGGACAAGGCAACTGCAGACGGACGTCCTGTTTTTGTTATTTCTCATTGGCCTGTTGCATTGACACACGGACTTCCCGAATCATGGGGTGATGAAGAAGTTGATCCTCTGGATGGTAGTTTCGGTGCTCAGAATGCAGAAGTTGAAGCAATACTTAAAGACTACGAAAATGTGTTCCTTATTTCAGGTCATATTCACAACGGTCTTGTAAATGAAGAAAGATCAGGAGTTTACGGATACAAATCTGTTGAGTCATACGGTTCGTTCCATTCAATCAATCTGCCCTCATTCATGTTCCCCACAAGCGTAGGTAACTTTATGAACGGCAGCGGCTACAGTATTGAAGTTTATGAAAATGAAGTTGTTATCCGTGCAAGAAACTTCATTTCAGGCACATGGCTTCCTGATTACGATGTGACAATTCCTCTTGTATAATAAAAAAATTAAGAAGACATCAAATGATGTCTTCTTTTGTTTGGCGGAGCAGGAGCGACTCGCAGGACTTTGTCCTGCGGAATAAGTCAATTTTATGTCCGTGCTCCTCCGCCTTTGGCGAACCGTCGCACATGGACTAAGAGTTCGAGTCTCTTTCTGTATAACACAAAAAAACAAAAGAAGACATCAAATGATGTCTTCTTTTGTTTGGCGGAGCAGGAGAGACTCGCAGGACTTTGTCCTGCGGAATAAGTCAATTTTATGTCC
>JAZOUN010000096.1:0-13173 GCA_045658165.1 Acutalibacteraceae bacterium | reverse complement strand
GTATATACCGCTTTTTTCATCATACAATCCTGATTTTTTCAGGCTGAGCATTTCAACAGTTTCATTCAATTCTTCTGAATATATATTTTCCGAATCCGCCTGTGCATCAACAGCAAAAAGTGAGAAATTGGGGAATTCAGACTTCTGTCCTTTATAAACAGCCATAAAAAATGCTTTTCTATAACGGTCATATTCAAGGTTCTGCACACCGTAACGTGTATTTCCCGTATAAACAAAGTATTTTTTCAAAGGAGCAGCAGGACCGTTTCTGTGCATACTTTTCTGATTGAGTTTCATAAAATCTTTACCGCATTCGGCAACATCGTAACAAAGCAGAATCTGATGATTATTATCGTTTCTTTCAGTATCACCGTAAATTCCGTATGCAACATAAAGATACAGGCCGTCACATTCATCCTTTCCTGCGAGAGGTCCGAATGTAAGCCCGTCTATACCGGAGCAACCGTATTTATGGTCGGTTTCATCTGAGTTTTTGTCAAACCCTTTACCGTTATAGTCATCTGTAACCTCTTTAAGATACAATGCTGTCATTATATCGCTGTTTTCAGCTGTCATATCGGGTCTGTCAATTTTTGACACATCAAAACGAGCAATATAAAATGCATCTGAAAAATCAGAATCGGAACCGATGGCATCAAGAATCCCTCTGCCTATAATGTCATTTTTAAATTCAAGCGAACCGTACACACAGCCGTCATTTTCATTGAATGCAATACAGCCGAGATGTCCCACAAGTCCGTCCACAAAACCTATAATTTCACCGCTGAGTGTTGCTTTTACAAGCTTTGTGGTGAAAGAATAATAAATATATCCGTTTTTCTTGTCTACAGCAATCCCCTGAATGTGACAGTTTCCCCATGCACCTGTAAATATCGGATTTTTCATCAGAATCCCTCCTGACCGAAAAAGTCATAGTACATCCACAGAACGGTATACCTGTCTTTCAGATCTTTTGCATAAATAACGGCATCTGCAATTTTTTTATCACCGTAAAAATCATAAAAATTCTTTAAATCAAAACCGATGTTACTGAGAATACTTCTGATTTTATCAGAAGAGGGCATTTCTGACAGTACTGCCCTGATTTCATCTTCATTATCAAGATAAACTGCTGTTCTGTCTGTTTTGTAATTTCCCGTTTTTTCCTGAAGTTCAATACATCCCTTGGCAGAGCTTTTATATATTGAATTTATTGCATTTTCATACGCTTCTTTACTCTGACGGTAATTTTTATGCGGAAAATCAGAACTGAGTATTTTTTCTCTTACACGGGCGGTCACATAAGTGGAATATGCAACATCCGTACCGTGCGGCAGATAATCGGAACCGTCTACTATACCTGTTATCTCAAAAAAGTGAGAAAGATGATGTTCACTACCCGATGCAGGTCTTGATGAACCGGCAAAGCTCATTAAAATACCGATTACAACAAGTGCTTCCATAAGTCTGCCTATGCTTTGTCCGTCTCTTTTCAGAATACTGTCTGCCGCAGAAACAGTCTGAATTATCTGTTCATATGTAAGGTCATATATATACTCACAAAAATATTCTCCGTTTACAATACGGCTGAGTTTCCAGTCGTTAAGAGCAGAATATTTACCAATAATATCACCATAGCCCGATTTTATCATTTCCATAGGTGCATTGCTTATAACATCTGTATCTGCAACAATCGCAAGAGGAAGCATTGCGGGATATGTGACTTTCATTCCGTCGGTTATCATTGCCGCACCGTCAGATGCATAGCCGTCCATTGAGGGTGCCGTTGCAACAATTATATAAGAAACATTATTGTAATGAGAAACATATTTGCAAAGATCCTGAATAACACCTGAACCGATACCGATTATAAGATCTGTACCATCAAGATACAATTCAACTTCACTGACCGCCTTTTCATCGGGAATAAGTATTTCACTGCCGCTGAATACAATCTTTTTTATATTTTTACCTGATAATGCAGATAATGTTTTCTCTCCTGCTGCAGAAAAAGTATTTTCATCGGCAACAAGAAGTATATCAGAAAAAGTGCTGCATATATCCGAGAGTCTTTCAATTGCGTTTTTCTCAATGTATACATATTTTATATCGCAGTTGTGTGTTTTTCCGCAGGAACACTCAACACCTTTAAGAAGATTATTAATATCCAGAATATCATCCCCTTTTTGCTCATTATATCTCAGCTTATATAAAAAGTAAAGGAATTGAATTCAAACAAAAAAATGCAACTGCAAAAAACAAAAAGTTTTTTACAGTTGCATTTACTTTTTATCGTCTGCCTTTTGCATCATCGGCAATTTTGTTACCGGCATTATTTATGCCGTCACCGATTTTTTCGGCTGCGTTACCCATACCGTCTGCAACATCTCCGATACCGTCTGCCGCACCTTCCACAACATCACCAAGAGCAGAATCCTGACTTGTTGATTCAGGCACTCCTGCGCTTTCGTCATTTGTCATATCAGGAACGGTTGTAAGTTCTGTTGATGCAGGCTGTGTAGTAGTTGCCGGCACTGTTGTTGTATTGTCATTCATAAGGTTGTTATCCTTATCTTTGTTACAACCTGTAAAGCAAACGGCAATTGCAACAAATAAAGCCAATAATATTACTGCTGTTCTTTTCATGTTTTTCTTCCTTTCGGATTGGATTCAATTGGAGTATTACCCTTTTTAATCAGAATTATACATTCTGATTTTATCTTGTAAGAATTCCGCCGTCAGAATACAACAAAATTTTTATATCGGCTTCTGTTCCGTTTGCTGCATCTATATAAACAAGAACATCGGTGCCGTTTTTGTCACTGCACATGAATTCATAAGTGAAAATTTCGCTTCCGTCTTCCATGGGAATAAATGAAAACTGAGTTTTCTTTAATGTCAGCGACTTACTGACCGAATTCTTTGCAGTTTTTTCGTCAATTATATTCTGCGGAATTGAGCGTGATTTGTGATTCATAAGGTAGCCTGTGCAGTCCGCAGATACTATCTCGCCCTTATCCAGAGATACGCTGACCTTGATAAGGTCGGAATAACAAATCACATCATTGAGAGTATATGCAAAATTGATTGTACATATACCGTCGTTATCGAAGTAATAACTGTTTTTCATGGAAGAATAACCGAGTTTCTGCAGATATTTTGATGCGATTTCAATAGCTTCCTGTTCACTTATTGCAACTTCACCTGCAAATTTATCAGAAAGAAGGTATAACAGATATCCGCCGTTTTTTGTAACGGCAACACTTGTGCCCTCATAGTAGAACACATAAGCAGGAATTTTGCCCTTTTCATCCTCACGGGCAATCAGTCTGTTTTCTTCAATCCCCAAATATTCGGACGCCAGTCTTTTTGCTTCTTTTGAGGAAATTTCTTTTTCGTTTTTAAGCAGCTCCGATTCTTTTTGCAGAATATTATCTGAAAACGGACCGTCATATATAAGTGTCGGATAATCTGAAAAAGATTTTTCCGCATCTGTTACCGCATCTGAGTATGAAATTGACAGATCACCCATATCAGTAAGACTGCTGAGGGTTGATACCGCATCTTCAAAATCGATACTGCCGGAAAGCATAACTTCTTCCATATAACTTATCTGATCTGACAGCTGCGATGCATATTCATAAAGCATTGTAAGCTGTGCATGGTCTTTTTCAGAAATCTCCTGTCCGTTTGCAACTTTTTTATTTACAGATTGCACATAATCGTTCGCCTGGGTGAGAAACTTATTGATGGTATTAAGCTGTGTGTCTCCTGCGTTGAGTTCCGAAAGACAGTTTTTAGCTCCTGCCGATGCTCTGCAAAGCGAAAAAGAAAGTCCCGATGCCATAGCTGAAGTATTGACATACTGCATTTTTCGCAAATCATTTTCAAGTGTATCAATATATGATGCCAGCGATGCAATTGTTCTCTGATGTGCAACGGTAAGCTCTTTTGCATAGTTCATCATTTTTACGGTCTGCACTGTTCCCCATACGGACAAAACTGCAATCAATGCAATCAGATATGATGCAATGCGGATTTTTGTTCTTTTTTTAAGTCCGACGGTATTCAAAAAAATCAGCTCCTTTGAAGGTATTTTCTGAATACGCATGTTTTATATTCACAAAAAATTTTTCCATAAAAAAAGAACCGTAAAAACCTGCGTTTTTACGGCACCCAACATATTAATAATAACACAAATAAATACAGATGTCAATATTTTTATGTGTCATTGTATACAAATTCTATGTATTAAATAAATATTTTTAGTTAACTTTGTACAAAATTACATCTTGAAATATGAAAAATTGTATGCTATTATATAGACACAAGGAAGGGTGAGACCAATGTACAAGTAACAAAGGCTCAACAAAAATAAGAAGAGCCGTACAGATACTTTTTTTGAAAGAACTGAAAAAAGTGCTTCTCACTTTACGGGAATAAAATAGATAATAAAACAAACAAACTCATAAGACAGTTCTTACAACAACAGTATCAAAAAATCTATGAAAGAGATGGTGTAACATGAAACTGGATTTCAAAAGTGAACAGAAATAACCCTCAGCTGCAGGAAGAAAAAAGCGGTTGAGGGTTATTTCTTTTTTCTTTTTATATCCTTTTACATTAAAGACGGACAGAACTTCTTCTGCCCGTCATTTATATTACTTTGTATTATTCTCTTGTTTTGCCGGTAAGTGCATTTATACCTGTAAGAACGCCGTTTCCGATAATCTTGAGAAGAGCACCGGGCTTTTCATTCATAAGATCAACAAGAGCATCACCGAGACCTTCAGTTACAACACCGTTGGACATTGAAACAAGAGTTCTTACGGGAGTCTCCATTGCACCTGAATAGATCATTTCGGAATTACCGATGTTCATTTTCATTTTTGCGGTTACAACAGAAAGAATAGCTTCGATTCTGTCGCCCCACTTTGTTCCCTTCGCATCACCGATACAGTTGTTCCATGTAAAGGGTTTTTCAGGCTTCTTTATTTCAAGCTTTCTGCCCAGAAGTTTTTCAAACTCACTGCGGTTGATATGTGCAACATCCCCTTTATCATAAAGAGCACATATTTCTTCGCTGTAGGGATTCTCGTGAACACCGAATCCTGAAAGAACAACATCTGCCTCGAGTCTTACATCTGCAACTGATGCAGCAGCTTTGATAACATATTTACCGTCATCGCATACAAAATCATTTTCATTGATGTTATAGTATGCAAAAGCTCTCTTATCAAGATGAACAGTTACGAGCTTACTCTCCCCTGCCTTAAGAGCAACCTTTGCAAAACCTTTAAGTTCTATGTCGCTTCTGAAAACATTTTTCTCTGTGGGAGAAACATATACCTGAACAATCTCTTCACCGTCAACACTGCCTGTATTTTTAACTTCAAGAGAAACAACAATTTCTTCTGTTTCGGGTGTTACCCTTGACTTATCAAGCTGCATATTGCTGTACTTGAAAGTTGTATATGAAAGTCCGTGTCCGAAGGGGAACAATACTTCTTTTTTAGCTGTTTCGTAATAACGGTAACCGACAAAAATACCTTCACGGTGTTCAACAGTATTGTATGTGCCGGGGAAGAACTGATAACAGGGTGTATCGCTCAGTTTCACGGGGAATGTTTCGGGAAGTTTGCCACCGGGATTTGCTATACCGAAAAGAATTTCAGTTTCAGCTTCACCTACTGCTTCACCTGCAAGATAAGCTTCAAGAACACCGCTTACACTATCAATCCAGGGCATTTCAACGGGTGCACCGTTATGCAGAACAACTACAACATTCTTCTGAACTTCGGCAATTTTCTTTATAAGATAGTTCTGACATTCAGGAAGTTTCATATCCTTTCTGTCAAATGCTTCTGATTCGATTGATTCGGGAAGACCTGCGAAAATTACTGCAATATCAGTATCCTTTGCAACACTTACAGCCTCAGCAACAAGAGCTTTGTCTGTAGTTTTGTCATCCACACCGAATCCCTGAGCATATGCAACTTCACAAATTGATTTTACTGATGAATATGCATCAGTTACTTTGTATGAATTGATATGTGAACTGCCGCCGCCCTGATATCTGGGCTTCTTTGCATATTCACCGATGAAAGCAATCTTTTTTGACTTATCAAGAGGGAGAATATTGTTTTCATTTTTAAGAAGAACCATTGTTTTAACAGCAGTTTCTTTTGCTCTGTTATGATGTTCTTCACGGTCAAACTCACATTCAAGCTTATTCTGATGCCACTTGAATGCCATATTTATAATTCTTCTGCATGCCTTATCAAGCACTGCCTCATCAAGAGAACCGTCTTCAATTGCAGCCTTTATCTTTTTTGCGCTAAGACCGAATGTACCGGGCATTTCGAGATCAAGACCTGCTTCAAGACCTTTTACTCTGTCTCTTACAGCACCCCAGTCAGAAACAACAAGACCTTTGTAGCCCCATTCGTCACGGAGAATATCGTTAAGGAGTTTCTTACTTTCAGAAACCTGTTCACCGTTCACCTGATTGTATGAACACATTACTGTCCAAGGTTGTGATTCCTTGACAGCTGTTTCAAAACCTGCAAGATAAATTTCACGCATAGTTCTTTCATCAAGCTCTGCAGAAACGGTAAATCTTCTCTTTTCCTGATTATTTACAGCATAATGCTTAAGAGATGTACCTGTGTTTTTTGACTGAACACCGTTGATGTAAGCAGCAGACATTTTACCTGCAAGGTAAGGATCTTCTGAAAAATATTCAAAGTTTCTGCCGCAGAGAGGTGAACGCTTGATATTGATTGCAGGTCCGAGAATTGCAGCAACATTTTCTGCCTGACACTCTTCACCGAGAGCTTCACCTGTTTTTTTCATAAGTTCTGTATCAAAAGATGCAGCAAGACCTGCCGCAGAAGGGAAACATACAGCCACAATACTGTCGTTTATGCCGAGATTATCTGCCGCATCAGCCTGCTTACGGAGTCCGTGAGGGCCGTCACTGACCATAACAGAGGGAACTTTTACGGGAGAATCATTGATTTCAACAGTATTCCAGAAATCTTTACCTGAAACAAGAGAAATCTTTTCATCAAGAGTAAGACCAGAAACTACTTCATCAAGAGAAACTCTTTTTACACTTTCCTGTGCAGCATTTTCATTTTTATTTTTTCTGAACATAACACAACATCTCCTTTAGCTTATGACAAAATTTTCTGATTTATAGTCATCGGATTCATTAAACATAATATACGAATCAACATCGGAAACAGCAACGGAATTGAGCTGTTTTCCGTTTGTATCGGATGTTTCCAACAGCGGAATCATCTTAATTTCAATTTCTGAATCTTTAATGAGTTTTGTTACCGCATTTATATAATCAGTTATAAATTCAGCAGGTGACAATGCGGCTTTTACATATTGTCTTGAACCGACAATTGAATTATCGGGAATGAGAGAAAGTCTCATATCAGGAACAATATAATCGCAGCCCGAACCGAAAATCTCCGGTGCACTTCCCTTCTGCAATGCACTCAGCATCACATCAGACGGAACAACTGAATACATATTCTGCTCTTTATATGTATTATTCAGAACAGATATGAAAGAAGCCATTGCTTCATCAGCACCTTCTGCAATCTGTCCCGCAAACTTGACATTTTCAGCCACGGCACTTGCAGGCATTGTGACATAATCAAAAATTATGCCGTCAACATTCAGTTCAATAATATCAGTCACGGCAGTGTGCAGATAATACTGAACTTCTGCAGAATGAGGATTTATCCAAGCGTGGGAATCATTTCCATTATTGTACCAGATAGTTCTGATTTTTTCATTGCTTCCCGAATCAGGTTCAATCATTACATATGCAGCCTCGTCCTGATGATTTCTTGCATATATATCATCAGCAAAACAGGCAAAACGTGCAATGACGGAAATCGACGCATCTTTGAAAGCTTTTATTACAGCATCAGATTTTTCAGAAGCCATATACAATGCATCAGTCGGTACATTTGATGACGGTTTATAATAGAAATTACCGGCTGCGTCTTTAAAATCAATCACAACGGTATTCACACCGCAAATACGAAGTGAACCGATTATACTCTCCACACTGTCGGCAGAAAGAACTTCACCCGAAAGACAGACAGCCTTTGTACCGTTTATAGACAGTTTGACCTGAGTATCACTGAATGATTCTTCTTTTTCACTGACGGGCATTTTCGATAACGAAAAGCCTACAGAAAACGAAAAGAACGTTACGGCAAACACACATACAAAAAGTATAATAAGCCCCCTTCTGACGGAAGCTTTTTTAGCAGGTGAATTTACAATCAATTCATTGTCTCTGTAACCCTCACTGTCTGTCACAGAGGGAAAATCTTTAGAAAATCTGTAATAACCTCTGGTATGAGAAGGAGTAATTATCCTGCGCACACGTTTTCTGTTTTTTACTTTTTGTTTTTTTGCCATTATCCGAACCTGAAATAACGTATTTTTAATTATTTTACTATATTTTTATAATATTTACAAGCATTTTTAAAAATCTGCACTCTATTTAAAAAAAATTATAAAAAAATTAAACAAATGTTTGCTTTTTTCAGAAACATATGTTATAATACAGGTGAACAAAAGTTTGCTCAGGAGGATTTTTATGAAAGAACTCAATTCCACTCAGAAGAAAATATATGAATTCCTTGCAGAGCGCTCACAGAACGGTGTTCCGCCCTCAGTGCGTGAAATTTGTGCAGCGGTAGGTTTAAAATCCACTTCATCTGTGCAGGCAAATCTGATTGCCCTTGAAAAAGCCGGATATATTGAAAGAGGCGACCCGAAACTCAAAAGATCAATCAGAGTTCTCGGTCCTCAGGCAGACAACACAACTCAGGTGCCCATTGTAGGTACTGTTACAGCAGGTATGCCCATTCTTGCAGTTGAACAGATTGAAGGTTATATTTCATATTCAGGTTCAGTATCAAAAGACAAGCCTCTTTTCGCTCTTCATGTCCGCGGAGAGAGTATGATTGAAGCCGGCATTTTTGACGGTGATATTGTAATAGTTGAAAAAACTCCCGTCGCTCAGAACGGTGAAATAGTTGTAGCTCTTATTGAAGACGAAGCAACAGTTAAAACATTTTACAAAGAAAACGGTCATTTCAGACTTCAGCCGGAAAACTGCACAATGGATCCCATAATTGTAAACGAAGTCGCAATCCTCGGCAAAGTAAAAGCGCTTATAAGACATTTTGATTAAAAAAATCTAAAATTGTTACATTTTAACCACCTGAATGTTTTTTATTCAGGTGGTTAAATAACATAAAAGGAGAATCAAAATGGGTTTCAGATTCAGAAAAAGTTTTAAAATTGCACCAGGTGTGAAAGTTAACCTGAACAAAAAATCAGCAGGCATAACATTCGGCACAAAAGGTGTTCATTACACTGTTAACACAAAAGGAAAAAGAACAACAACTGTCGGCATTCCGGGAACAGGGCTGTCCTACACCACAACGAACAGTAAAAAAACAGACAACAAAACAGAAATTCCGGATGAGAACATAAACATAACTAGCACAACAGAAAAGAAACGCTGGTATAAAAGAACAGGACCGATTATACTGCTTTTAATATTCTTCTTTCCTGCCGGTCTTTTTTTGATGTGGAAATATACAAATTGGAACAAAAAAATAAAAGTTGCAATTTCTGCATTTTTTGCATTCTTATTTATTATAAGTTTATTTTCATCATCAGGCTCCCCCTCAACCGAAGACACATTTGTGAATGCAGGCATATCAGAATCAACAACAGACGAAAACTCTTCGAAACTGAATGTAATTCCGGAAATTATATCGAAAGCTGAATCCACAGTTCAGGAAGCAGTAAGTACAGAAGAAACATCTGTTGCCGAAAAAGCATCTGACGAAACAGAAACAACAATCCGCGAAGAAACAAACAATAATCTTATTATCTCAACAACAAAGATTTCTGTTGCCACTACAAAAACCTCGGAATCAACAACAAAAGAAACAGTTACCACCACTAAAGCCCCCGTTACTACAACGAAAGCCATTGTTACTACCACAAAGGCTCCTGTTACTACTACAAAAAAAACTGTCACTACAACAAAGACACAAACAACAGGAAGAACTGTATATATAACTCCACACGGAGAAAGATATCATCTTGACCCCGATTGCGGCGGAAAAAACAGTTATTCAGTTTCAATCAACAATGTGGGCGGAAGAACACCATGTAAAAAATGTGCTCAATAAAAAACATTTGCAACACAAAAAAGATAAACAATAAATAATTGATTAAGACAGTATAAAAGATGCACGAAAATTCGTGCATCTTTTTATGTTTTAATTATTCATTAACCTCTGCAAGATTACCTGCAGTGATAACACCGGATGGCTTATATAGAACTAATCATCAAATTCCGACAGCAGTCAATATTTCAACAATAAAATCTAAAATCCCCTGAACAGCAACAATAAATTCATAAATCAATTGAAAGAAGATATCAACAATTGAATCAAAGTCTGAGATATACATTGATTCACCGCAATAATCACAGTAATCATCAAAATCGTTATCTTCACAATATCCGTAGCCATATTCAAGATGACCTTCAATATATTCGTCACATTCGGGGCAGTAAATACCGTCTGTATATACTATTTCCTGACATGTTGCGTAATAATCAGTTTCATAAAATTCAACTTCATGCTCTGTTCCGTCATCAAGAGTATGAACAGCTTTTGCAAGCGAAACTTCAAAATCAGATCCCATATAATTTTCCACATAGAAATAATATGTTTCACCTGCTGTTAGTTCACAGAAAACAAGAAAATCATAACTATCGGAGAAATCATCATTGTCGGCTAAACAATCGTTACCCCAGAAAAGATAAGCCATGGGGTCTCCGTCGGGAGCATCTGAGCGGAAAATATAGTTGCCTGATTCTTCAGGGATGAATCTGAAAACAGACTCCGGTGTCTCTGCTGAAATTGCAACAGTTTCATCACAGTAAATATCTTCGCCGCCGTAAGCATATCCGCAGTCACATAACTTTACGAGATTGTATTCATAACTGTGGTCACATTCATTACCGCAGTTGTCACATACACCGTCTGTGTATGAATGAGCACAGCCGAGAGTAACATCGAATGTCACAGTTTCTTCTGTATAAGCATTAATTTCAAAATAATAAGTCTTTCCTGCTTCAAAAGCGTAAACTAAATTAAGTCTTCTGTCAGCAATACTTGTGGGTGAAAATTCAAGAAAATCTGAATTTTCATCAGTAAGAATACACAAAATTAATGTTTCTTCATAATCTGATGTCAGCGCAAGAGTTTTATCTTCTGTCGGAACGAATTTCAGCGTACAGCCATCTTCATATGCAACCGTAACGGTAACGGTTTCGTTTTCCGAAATTGAGGCTTCATACGATGCTGAAACAGTAATTACCGAAATTGAGACAAGCATTACCATTGTGAGTATAATTGCTATAAATTTTCTGATTTTCATAAGAATACCTCCTTAAACTTTTTACAATTCAATAATAGCAAATCATACCAACAATTTCAATTGACATTTATTAACAAAATATTAACCACTATTTGTACACATTGCACATAAAATGGGGGGGGCAAATAGGTATTTTACACCAATTTATATGTAATTTCAACAAAAAAAACGGTCAACAGAACTTTCTGCTGACCGCTTATTAATATATTATTTATCCCAGTTCTTTGAGAGTTCTGCTCTGACCTTGATGGGAAGACCGAAGAGGTTAATGAAACCTGCTGAATCTTTCTGGTCATAAACTTCGTCTTCATCAAATGTAGCAACTTCTTCACTGTAGAGTGAGTAGGGTGAAGTTGTGCCTGCGGGGATGATGTTGCCCTTGTAGAGCTTGAGTCTTACGTCACCTGTAACTGTCTTCTGTGTTTCGTCAACGAAAGCTGCAAGAGCTTCACGGAGAGGTGTGAACCACTGACCGAAGTAAACAAGTTCTGCATACTTAGCAGCAACGAGCTCTTTGTAGTGCTGTGTATCTCTGTCAAGGCAGAGTGTTTCAAGAATTTCGTGTGCTCTGTAAAGAATTGTTCCGCCGGGAGTTTCGTAAACGCCTCTTGACTTCATACCGACAAGTCTGTTTTCAACGAGGTCTGCAAGACCGATACCGTTTTCGCCGCCGAGCTTGTTAGCTGTTTCGAGAAGTTCGATAGCGCCCATTTCCTTGCCGTCGATAGCTGTGGGAACACCCTGTTCAAAGTGAATTGTAACATAAGTGGGCTTGTCGGGAGCGGCTTCGGGAGCAACGCCCATTTCAAGGAAGCCTTCTTTAAGGTACTGAGGCTCATTTGCGGGATCTTCAAGGTCAAGACCTTCGTGTGAAAGGTGCCAGAGGTTCTTATCCTTTGAATAGTTTGTTTCTCTGTTTATCTTAAGAGGAATATTGTGTGCCTCTGCGTATGCGATTTCTTCTTCACGAGACTTGATTGACCACTCTCTCCAGGGAGCGATTATAGCAAGTTCGGGAGCAAAAGCCTTGATTGTAAGTTCGAAACGAACCTGGTCGTTACCCTTACCTGTACAGCCGTGGCAGATAGCATCTGCGCCTTCCTTCTTTGCAATCTCTACGATTTCCTTAGCGATGATGGGACGAGCAAAGGATGTACCGAGGAGGTAATCCTTTTCATAAACTGCACCAGCCTTGAGTGTGGGCCAGATGTAGTCTGTGATGAACTTTTCTTTAAGGTCAAGAACATAGAGCTTTGATGCACCTGTCTTGATTGCCTTTTCTTCAAGACCGTCAAGCTCTGTACCCTGTCCTACGTCACCTGAAACTGCGATAACTTCACAGTTATTATAATTTTCCTTAAGCCAGGGAATGATGATTGATGTGTCAAGACCGCCTGAGTAGGCGAGAACAACTTTTTTGATATCTTTTTTATCCATTGTGAAAACCTCTTTTGTTTTTTTCTGTCATATATTATAATACTGCACGACATTTTTTGCAATACCCAAAAAGATAAATAATTGTACAATTTTATGTATAAATATTGTATAAAACAGCTAATTATACAGAATAAATGCATATTTATGCATTGCAACACAAAAATCCCCGCATAAAACGGGGATCATGTTTTTATTTACACATCTTATCAAAAGACGGGTTGAACATATAAT
>JAZOUN010000095.1:0-2912 GCA_045658165.1 Acutalibacteraceae bacterium | reverse complement strand
AATGTTTTGAAGGAAGATTCAACGTTCTTTGAAATGACTTTTTTAACTGCATCCATTTCTGTTGAAATTGCGTTTTCTTCGGTATCAAGTTGTTTAAGTTTCAATTCTAACTGTTTATCCTGTTGTTGTACAATTTCAAGTTTAGAGTTGATTTCCTGAATTTTGTGGTCATATTCGTGCTGTGCATAGTTGTATTGATTCATTGCATCGTTGTATGCTTCTTCATCCGTTGTAGTTGTTGTTGTAAGAGGATATGTACGGGTGATTGGATTACCGTTTTCATCTGAACCGAGTTCTATTGTGATTGCTACATATCTTCCTGATGAATCTTTTTCAACCGTTGCGGGTTTATGTAAGATTTCTCTTGTTTGGGTAGTTGAACCAAGTGAGAAGCAAGGAATACTTCCTAAGTTTTTGTTGTTGTATTTTTGACCTTGTTTCAATTCACTTTCTGCATATAAATACGGTTCGTAGTTGCCTGTTGTTGTATTTTGAATGTATCTGATGTAGAAATCTCCGTTATCACCTGTTTTTTCCTGTACCATTTTTAACAGGTATTGTTCATTTTTCATTAATGCATCCCGTTGAGCAGGAGATAATGAATTGAAGTATTCATCATCAATATTATATGTTGTTTCTGTTGTCATTATCGGTTCCGGTATATCTCCGGGTATGAGAACAGCAGAATCCGGATCGTTAGTATCAACTTCATACCAAGCTTCATCATTCCCGATTTTATACATAAAATATTCTTTTCCGCTGTTGTCTTTATAAACCGTTGCAACAATTTCATTGCCGTTATTATCAATGTCATCAACATCTAAATCAAGTGTACCGCTCGGAATTAAAGTTCTTCCTCCGTATGTATAATTTCCTGAAGGGACTTCGTTCTGTGAATCCACACCGTCACCAATTTTTCTCAATTTTTGCCCGCCTATAGAGAATGAAGTCGGATTTGAAGGGTCATTTACTTCAACTAAACTTGATGCCGCAGGAACAATAGCATAATCATCCTGCCATTCTTCCACATAATTTACTACATATCTGTTGTTTACGGCACTTGTTTTGTCAGGCAACAAAGAAATAAGAGTGTTGGTCATTGCGCCGTCATTAAACGTATAAGAGACTTTTGTATAGTCATCAATTGACGGAGGTGTCGGTACTTTCATATTACATAATTCGCTGTAATAACTTGCAGATTCATTCGACAAGGTAGTTCTCTGTTGATTTATCTGTTGTCCTTCAAATTCAACATTGTTCTTCCTTGCCGTAAGACTTAAAAATCTTGCCTGTGATGCTGACATGCCCATAATTTTATCTGCCTTTTTGCAATGTACCATGTAGTTTAACGGCATAATCATTGAAAAATTTTAATAATATTCAGCTTTTGTAAAAATAATGTTACAAAAGAATATTCTTGGATTCTGAGTGGTTTAAACATTTTTACCAATTCAAATCAAGAGTTTTTTCTTCACGCAGAATTTCTTTGATGTTGTCTATACTTTGAGAAATTTCTTCTATTTCATCATAAACACTGTTTCCTTCACCGGCTGAACCTGCATTATTATCAGGTGTAACCGCTTTCGGTTCGGAACCGGTATATGATATGTATGAATGTCCGCCTTCATTAAAGCCCCATACGGATTTTAGCGAATCCCTGTGTTCATACGCATACTTATATGTATCTCCGAACAAATCAATAAGTTTAAAGTAATCAAGAAAATCATCCCAGTCAAGTTTTATTCTGTCATTAGAATCCCATGGATTAATAAGTACGACATATTGACCCGGGACACCATCAACTGCGGCATAAGCATGACCTCCGGCTATGCCTATGGGATAATTATTACTCGTATCATCATCGGTTGCTACAACTAAATTGCTTATATCTCCGCGTTTATATGCCTGAAGTAATACTCTAAAATCATTGTCAAATAGAGTTTTTCTTTCTTCTTCCGATATTTGTACCCACTCCCCGTTCTTATATACCTGCATTGCTGCGGGGTTATTATAAATATACCCTGCAGTTCTGTCCTTGGCATTGGCTGATGTCGATTCTATTCCCATAATATACTTTGCAAGCATCCAATCGTTGTTACTATTCTGAAAACTAGTCTCCATATTGACAGTACCATCAATCGTATAACCGTCGTCTTCCAAAAGTTTTTTAAACGCAGCCTCTATAAGTCTAAACTCAATATCCCCGCGAACCCCTGAGCTTGGTAACTCCGACAATTTTACTGTTGTAGTGCCGCCTGCAAATGTAACGGTATATACATCTCCGCTTCTTGAAATATTAACATAATTATGTAATTTCCCACTGTAATTTATTGAGTTTATAAATGACAATAACTTACAGTCATTGTATCCTCTTTGTATTCCGCAGTTTATTTCGTTATCAAAATCAACAGGATTGGATTCAGTTCTGGAAAACTTATATTCAACACCGCTTGAAGTACAACCTCTTGAGTTTTCCCATTGAGAAACAGTATAGTTTACATCATCCGAAGTGTCTGATGCATATGTAAGTATATCGTTTCCGCCTCCACCGACTACTACGGAATTATCACTTCTTATAAGAACATAATCATTTCCGGAACCTGAATATACTTTGTTGTTACTATTGGCTGACGGGTTATTGTAATAAGCCATTCTTAAATAATTAACTCTTATAATATCATCCCCGTCACCGGTATAAATTTCATTTCCTGAGCCTAATATAATCAGACTGTCATCCTGCCCGTCAAGAGCAGTAACTTTTATATTACTTCCCTGGACTAAAAAAGTATCATTATCCAACATTTTTAGTGTCGCTGAATGACTGTCACCATCGGTTGAAGTAAGTTTATAAAGATAAGTCTTACCATCAACGGCACCCGTTAATTTTACGGTTGTAACACTGCTATTGATAT
>JAZOUN010000094.1:0-3082 GCA_045658165.1 Acutalibacteraceae bacterium | reverse complement strand
AGAAGTTAAGACATCCGTCTTTGCCAAGAATTGCATCGGCCTGTTCAACAACAGGTTTAACCGGAGCGTAAACAAATACGTCGTCGTAGCCTTTGCCGCCTGTGAGTGCTTTGAGTTCTGCAACAGGGTCAGCGCAGGTTGCTGTATTCATATATATAAGTTTAACGCCTTCTTTTGCGGCAACTTCAACCGGAAGGATTTCAGCTGCTCTTGCAAGTCTTGCGTCGTCAATATCAGTAACAACGAGAAGAGACGGTTTTCTGTCGCAGTGAACAGCATAGTCAGCAGCACCAAGACCCATCGGACCTGCGCCTGCAAGAATAGCACAGTTACCGCCGATAACAGTTCCCATATCATGAACATACTTACCTGCTGTTGTGTGATAGTTAGCATGATAACCACCAACGATACAGCTCATCGGTTCAGCAAGTGAGCCGTAGAAGAATGAATCGTTTTCATAATGGAGAAGACATTTTTCTTCCATAAACATAGATGGAACTATTGCATATGTAGCGTCTCCGCCAATATTTTTGAATGAATATCCCGGTGCGGCAAGACTGCCTTTGTAGTTAATAGCCGGCTGAATGGAGAATTTATCTCCAACCTTCCATTCGGACTGCCATTTTTTACCTACTTCAATAACTTCGCCGCAGAATTCGTGACCGATAATAACTGGATTTTCTGCAACGTCATCAGGAACACGCTTGTGTTTTCCACCCTGAACAGCAGCTTTGTAAGAAGACATACAAAGGCTGTCAGAAATAATTTTAACAAGAATTTCGTCATCCGCAATTGCAGGAAGCTCGAATTCTTCTAATCTTAAATCATTTTCGCCGTATAAACGAACTGCTTTTGTTTTCATTTTTATTTCCTCCATATTATATTATTTGTACTTTGTCACGGTTTGCTGCTTTAACAATGCTTTCGTGCAACGGGCCGTCTGTTACTATAACATCTATATCTTTAAGTGTGGCAAATGTGAACATAAGATTCTGTTCAAGCTTTGATGAGTCCATAAGCATAATAACCTTGCGGGCTTTTTTAATAATCTGGCGTTTAAGCTCGGCTTCGTTAGAATTACCGGTGGTAAAGCCTGTTTCAAGAGAAAAACCGCTTGTTGCCATAAATGCTACGTCAATGTTGATGTGCTTGATAAACTCAATACTGCTGCTTCCTGAAATTGCAATATTCTCATTTGAAATCTGTCCGCCGACAATTGTTGTTGTAATATTTTTGTCGTGCATAAGCTCAAGTGCAATATTGGGAGCGGAAGTAAGAACAGACAGATGCATATCCGGCAGTGCAGTTGCAAAAGACATTGATGTTGTTCCGGCGTCTATGTAAATACTTCTGCCTTCGGAAAGAAACTGTACAGCTTTGTTTGCAATAACTTTCTTTTCTTCGGTATTTTCGTGTTTTCGCAAACTGTACATCTGCTCTGCAATAAGCCTTTTGGATATAGAAGAGATTGAACGGGCACCCCCGCGGATGCGGATTATGTCACCACGATGTTCAAGTAATTCCAAATCGCGACGAAGAGTCATTGTCGAAACATCAGGAATGAACATTTCAAGCTCGGTAAGTTTAACTTCGCCTTTTTCCTGAATGTAATCGTTAATTTTTTCGATTCGGTTTCTCAAAACATCACACCTCCTATGTTAAAAAATAACAAACTTTGTTACTTTATATCATACCAAAAATCGCGGATAATGTCAATAGATTATTTGATATTTTTATTAATTTTATATAATAAAAATAAATGTAGCATTTTATAAGAAAAAGACTTGATTTTTTGTGAAAAAAGTGATATAATATAACATTATTTGAATTTGGGGTGTTAATATGAATAGAATTGAAATTAAAAAGCTTTTTAGAAACGAGGCAGAGTACGGAAATAAAACTGTTACTGTAGCAGGCTGGATACGTACAATAAGAAGTTCTAAAAGTTTTGGATTTATAGAAATTAATGACGGAAGTTTCTTTAAAAATCTTCAGGTTGTATTTGAAGAAAGTAAGCTTTCCAACTACGATAAAATCGAAAAACTTAACGTTGGTTCAGCTATTATTGTAACAGGAACACTTGAACTTACACCGGGAGCAAAACAGCCGTTTGAAATAAAAGCGGATGTAATTGAAATTGAAGGAGCATCTTCTCCTGAATATCCGCTTCAGAAAAAGCGTCATTCTATTGAATTTTTAAGAGAAATTGCACATCTTCGTCCAAGAACGAATTTATTCTCTGCGACACTTAGAATGCGTTCAGTAATTGCGTATGCAATACACAGCTTCTTTAACGAACACGGATTTGTTTATGTTCATACACCAATCATTACAGGAAGTGACTGTGAGGGTGCGGGCGAAATGTTCAGAGTAACAACAATTGACCCTGCAAATCCACCGAGAAACGAAGACGGCAGTATTGATTATTCAAAAGACTTTTTCGGCAAACCTGTAAACCTTACAGTAAGCGGTCAGCTCAGTGTTGAAACACATTGTATGGCATTTGGTAAAGTTTATACATTTGGTCCGACATTCCGTGCAGAAAACTCAAACACAGCACGTCATGCGGCTGAATTCTGGATGGTTGAACCGGAAATTGCATTTGCAGACCTTGAAGATGATATGTTTCTTGCAGAATCAATGCTTAAATATATCATCACATACTGTCTTGAAAATGCACCGGAAGAAATGGAATTCTTCAATAAATTTGTTGATACAACACTTCTTGAAAGACTGAATAATATTTTAGATAATGATTTCGGACGAGTAACATATACGCAGGCTATTGAACTTCTCAAACCACATCGGGATAAGTTTGAATATCCGGTTGAATGGGGAATTGACCTTCAGACAGAACACGAAAGATTCCTTACAGAACAGATTTTCAAAAAACCGGTATTTGTTACTGATTATCCGAAAGAAATCAAAGCATTCTATATGCGTCAGAATGACGACGGAAAAACAGTTGCTGCTATGGACTGTCTTGTTCCGGGTGTAGGCGAAATCATCGGCGGTAGCCAGAGAGAAGAACGTCTTGATGTTCTTGAAGCCAGAATGGACGAACTCGGTCTTAAGAGAGAAG
>JAZOUN010000093.1:0-21566 GCA_045658165.1 Acutalibacteraceae bacterium | reverse complement strand
TAATGAGTAGTGAGCAATGAGCAATGTCGGAAGTCGCAAGCGACTTATGTTCCGCTTCGCTCTATATAATGGGTTAAAGGGCGTAGCCCTTTCCATCATTACTCATTAATCATTACTAATTACTCATTAATTTGTCGAGGGAACCTCGACAAATTCTGATTTAACGCAAAAAACAACGGGCACATCGTGTCCGTTGTCTTTTTATCACTTTAACATTGCTGAGGTTACCGATATTGATGAAATATCAGGTGCGTATGTAATTCCGTCATTGAATTTATTTGCACCGTCATTTGTAAATGTAAGAATATTCTCGCCTTCATTGAGGTCAATATTCGTTGTGACGGTAGTATATGAATCGTGAGAATATGTGTTTCTGCAATAAAGATTCTCACTCTTTTCACCGTTTACTGAAATAGTTATAAAATCCTCAACAAGGTCAACATTGTATGAATGCACACCGTTTTCACGGTTGTTTGAATATGTTATCGTAAGCTTATATGTACCCTTTTCGGGTGCATTTATTTTATACTCAGCTTTTCCGCCCTCTGATGAAATACCTGTGATGTAATTTATGCCGAGAATGTCATTTTTCTTGATTTCAGCACCGTCTGAAAGAACTGCATCGTCGGTTTTCAATACAACAGGCTTGCCTTTTTCGTCTGATGTGAAAACATTTATGATTACATCTTCGGGAGTTTCAATGTAATTGAGTCCACGTCTGAGATAAACAAATGCTTCGCCGTTTGTGATGCTGACTTGGGCACCGTCAATATTGAAAATGCCGTCAGATGTCGGAGTAAGCTTATAATAACCGTCATCGGGTGCAACCGCAAGATAGCTGTTTTCTCTGTCGTTATCCTTTTCACAGTAAACAGAAACCCTGTTTTCAGCTTTTCTTACAAGAATACTGTCAAGGACAATCGTGCCTTTTTTATGGGCGAATTTCAGCGTGTGTTCACCCTTTGTAAGCTCCGTTTCAAGGTCATAAGTATTTGTGATTTCACTTCTTATAGTGTTTTCAAAAGAAAATACTTTTTCTTCACCGTCAAGACAGAAAACTGACTCTGAAAATGTTCTGTCAGCAGAAGTCGGTCCGTCGTTTGAATTACCGTAAATAATACGGAGCTGATATTTTCCGTCTTCGGGCACGGTTATTGTCATTTCAACACCGTCGCCCTCTTTTTCCATACCGCCGACCATACCGAATTCTTCACCCGTTGTGGCATAAGCAGAATCGTATGTGTATGCATCACCTGTCAGTATGCCGTGCTCAGCTTCGTATCTTACCCAGAGATTATTATTTTCAAACTCTTCAACTTCTTCACAAGGAGCAACTGTGATACGGTATGCCGTGTCGTTGTCCATATCGAGAGAAACAGACAGATTCTTACCGCATTTTTCGGAATAAATTTTCACAATTTCAGGCTCATAAACCTTTCCGAGAATACCCTGATATGTGACGGCTTCAATCTTAATCTGAACGTTTTTGCCGTAAAGTGCAGTATTTTCAAGATTTTCAACAAGCACTCTTCCCTTGTAATCGGCACCCGACACAAGAATTTCAAGTTTATCTTTTTCATCAGAAATTGTACCAAGTCCCATAAACTGCTGATAACGAAGCGGTCTCTTTTCTTTAACCGCTTTTCCAAGGTCAGAATGAAGAATATCGTGAATTTCACTCTTCATTGTCTGTCCCTGCATGCTTGTGTACCAACGGTAAACCCACCATGCTGAATTGGGTGTGTTGTAATCGGCACATGTGCTGCAGAGGTTATCTGCAAACAGCCAGTATGCCTGATTTGAATAAACCTTTGTGTTTTCTGTGCAGACAATATATTTGAGCATCGTGTTGGGATTGCCGTTATCCTGCATTCTGCCGTATTCAGTTATAATAATCGGTGTGTCAGTATCAACACCGTACTTCGTTTCAATAGCAAAAAGGTCTTTTACATTTGCTTCCCAGTCATAGATTGAACGGTCACCGAGTTCATGATAAATGATAACTTCGGGAGTGCAGTTGTTTTCAGTTGTAAATTTAAGGAAAGCATCTGTTTTCCATGTGCTGTATTCATAGTTTCCCGGTCCGCCTATGAGTGCATCAGGAACAAGGGATTTGACATAATCATATGTCATTTTCCAGGCCTCATAAAAATTCTGCTGTCCCTGTTCATTCCAGTCATGCCAGCCGTTTTCACCGTCAGTTGCCCATTCACCGAACCACACACCGTTATCACATTCATTGAAGATGCAGTAAACGAGCTTATCTGCATACTCCGTGTCTTTCATTTCATTTATTGACTGCTCAACAAGAGGGAAATATGTTTCAGTAAGGAATTTCTTCCAGTCATAAGTACCGTTTTTCTTCATTTCGGTTATGTCTCCGTCGGCATAATACCATGTTGAGAACATATCCTGAAGATAAACAACGATATAATCGCAATGACCTGACTTAAGAAGTGAGGGGGCTACATCACCCACTTCACCTATCGGGTGCTGTAATCCGCCCTGAGTTTTTGCAGAAACGGAAGAAACATCAAGGCTTTCAACCATATTGTGTGACGGCACACCGTCTTCGGCAATGCCGTAAAGATAGCCCGATGCACAGTTTGTGACTTCACCCGTAAGATTTTCCGCGTCAAAACTCACTGTAGGCATAAGCATACCTGCGGATATGCCCATATAAAGGGGTAATGCAATAATAACTGCAAGAACAACAGATATTACGGCAATTATCTTTCTGCATTTTGACATTTCTTTCACCTCTTTTTAATCTGCGGGGATTTCAGGTTTCACAAGCACCGAATTATACACATGATAGATAACAAAACCGGGCTTTGCACCCACAGGCTTTTTAAGATTTCTTACTTCGGTGTAATCAACTTCAACTGCACCTGCTTCTCTGCCCGAGCTGTAATATGCCGCAACTTTTGCCGCAAATTCCATAGCTTTTTCGGTGGGTTCTCTGCCCTCAAGGGCAAGAATTACATGTGAACCCGGTGCTTTCTGAATATGAAACCATAAATCTGATTTCATTGCTGTTTTAAGTGATAGTTTATCATTCTGAATATTATTTCTGCCCACATAAACTTTAAAGCCGTCGGGAGCATCAAATTCAAGAGGAGGCATGGGCTGACTCTTTTTGATTTTTCCCTGATTTTTTTGTTTCACAAATCCACCGTCGGAAAGTTCCTGACGGATTTCGGAAATTTCTCTTTCTGTTTCGGCACGGCTGAGTTCATCGAGAACTGTTCTCAGATATACAAGCTCTTCCCTGCCCTCTGAAATAATTTTTGTAAGCATTTCTTCTGCAGTTCTGAGTTTTCTGTATTCCTTATAATATCTCTGAGCATTTTCTGTTGGTGTAAGTTCAGGTTTTACGGGTATTGCAACAGTTTTGTAATCATCATAATAATTTTCAAGCTCATAAACAGTTAAGCCTTTTGAGAGCCTGTATAGATTTGCGTTGATAAGCTCCGCATAAACTTTCTTTTCTTCTCTGTCTTTACATTCTTCAAGTTCAGCCATCTGATTGCTGATTTTCTTTGCAAGACGCTCAATAAGATTATTTATATTCTTGAAAAGGTCCTCTGCTTTTGACTTTGTTCTTGCAAGACGTTCTCTTTCAAAATAGAATCTTTCAAGTGTTTCTGAAAGTGATTCATAAGAAAGATACTGTGCCGCAGAGCCGTACTGAGTAATTGGAACAAAAGAAAAATCAAGTAATTTGCCGTCAGTATCCGCAACAGCATTTGGTGAAACAGTTCTGTGAAGAACTGTATTTTTAAGCATTTCAAATTCAAATGCAAGTTTTACTTTCTGATTATCGGAAAGTTCTGATGCAACAGAATCAGCACCTGCTGTTCTGAATGCAATTTCACGGCAGAGCACGGGAGACATGCCCTCCATTGATGAGAGAATCGCATTGCTGAGTTTTGTGTTTTTTGATGTTATTGCATCAACAATTTCTTCTGCAGAGTTTCTTGTAATGTCAAGTTTATTCTGCGAAGGAGGAAGTTCATAAGTAAGTGAAGGCAGAACTTCACGCACCGATGACTTTGTGTTGTCAACACGCTTTACAGCATCGATTATCACATCATTTTCATCAAGAAGAATGATGTTGCTGTACTGCGCCATAATTTCAATCACAAGTGTTCTTGTGACCCTGTCACCGAGTTCATTCACAGAACTGAAAACAAGCTTCAGAATTCTGTCAAGACCCTCCTGCTGAATATCAAGGAGTGTCGCGCCGCCTAAATGCTTACGCATAAGCATACAGAGCATCGGGGGCTTGGGAGGATTTTCAATCTGCTGTGTTGTAAGATGAAGTCTCGGAGCGTTACCCGACGCTGAAAGCAGAAGTCTGTATGCTCCGCTTCTTGTCCTCATTGTGAAGACAAGTTCGACTTTCTGTGTCTGATGTATTTTATCCACCTTTGCACCGATGAGAACTTCCTTTAATTCTTCACTCAACAGATGGAGAAAAATTCCGTCTAATGCCATTTATACCACCGTTTTACAAAGACTTTCTTCTGATGCTACATAAATATTGACATCTGAAAAAACATCTTTTAGTTTTTTGCTTAATTTTTCAAGTACAGGCACTTCCGTACTGAAATGACCTGCAACAATAAGATTTATACCGAGACGCTGTGCTTCAAGGCTTTCGTGATGCTTTGCTTCACCTGTAACGAAAGTATCGCAGCCTGCTTCAAACGCTTCGGGAATGTATTCTCCTCCTGCACCGCCGCAGACAGCTACTTTTTTAACTTTTCTTCCCGAATCATAAACACCGGCTCCGTTGCCGAGTTTTTCTGCCGCAAACGATGCAAATTCTGCAGCAGACTGTTCATCGACAATACCCATTCGCATAAAGGGAGCGCCCTCTGCAAAAAGTTTTTCACAATCGGACAGACCGAGTTTTTCACTAAGCGCATCATTCACACCGTCATCAGCCATATCAAGATTTGTATGAGCTGAAATAACTGTTATGTCATTTCTGATTGCATTATAAAGAGGAGTACCGTTATAAATCCGTTTGACAGGTGCAAAAATCAACGGATGATGACAAACAATAAGACTGCAGTTTTTTGCAACAGCCTGTTCGATTACATCGTTTGTACAATCAAGACAAAGCATAACAGAAGATACATCCATACTCAGATCTCCGCACATAAAACCGCTGTTATCCCATGCACACTGTGTATCATAAGGTGCAATATTGTCAAGAAATTCATAAATTTCTCTTATTATCATAGCAACTCACTCCATTTTGACTTTATATCGTCAAGTACTTTGCCGAAAACAGATGCTTCTGTTTCATTGCCTGACATCATAAGTCCGTCATAACGGGATTTTATATAGAAAATCTGTTTTTTCATATAACCTTTTTCACTATTTGTATCGCCTTTTACCACATTACCGAAATAATAATAAAAATCATTACAGCTGTGGTCTCTGCCGTCATACAACGCACTGATTACAACATAATCTCTGCCGTCATCGGTACAGAATTTTTCATTATCTATGTAAAATCCGTTTTCACAAAGGTATTTTCTCACATCATAAGAATGTGTCATGGGCTGAAGAACAAGATGCATTTCCTCATTCTTTATCCACTGAGCTTTGCCGAGAATTTCGGCAATAAGAGTTCCGCCCATACCACAGATTATTATTTCATCTGTGTCATGGGGTATTTTTTCAAGACCATCTGAAAGAACGGTATCTATTTTATCATCAAGAGAGTATTTCTCCAATGTTTTTTTTGCATTTTCAAGCGGCCCTTTTCCGATATCTGCAGCAGTTGCACGGTCAGTAATACCGTTTAAAACAAGAAATGCCGGCAGATAACCGTGATCTGTGCCGACATCAACTGTTTTTCGGTTTTGCCTTACAAGCTCCGCCGCAGTTCTGAGCCTTTCAGTCAGAACAATATTCATTACTTTTTGTTTGCGTTAAGCTTTGCAACAAGTTCGTCTGCATTTACACCGTGAACCATACAAGCCTGTTCAACAGATTCACTTCTTGCTGAAGGACAGCCGAGACAGTGCATACCCATTTCAAGGAAGTAGGGAGCAAGTGTGGGATCATTGTCAAGAATTTCACCGATTAAAGATTTTTTTGTAATTTCCATTTTTATATCCTCCGTTTATTTATCACAGTTTGTTTTAGCAATAAGATATTTGGGTCTGTCTTTTACCTCAGTATATATCCTTGCCAGGTATTCACCGGCTATACCGATACTGATAAGTATAAGTCCGCCCACAAACATAATTCCGAACAGAACAGCTCTTAATGTAAGTGAAAATACATATCCTGCAACAAGAAGATGTATAAATACGCCTACAGCATAAAAACCGCTTGCAACAAGCATAAGAATGCCGAGATAAAGAGGAATTCTCAGAGGACTTGATGTATAGCCGATTATTCCGTCCATTGCATATTTAAAGAGCTTTGTTACAGACCACTTTGTGTCACCTGCAGCTCTCTCACGGTTTTCGTGGGGGAACCACTTGACATTGAATCCTACCCAGCTGAAAATACCCTTTGTGAAACGGATATTTTCTTTCATTGAAAGAATAGAATCAATGACATTTCTGTTCATTACGCGGTAATCCTGCGCACCGTCATCGATATATGTTTCTGAAATTTTGTTAACTACCTTGTAAAAAGCACCTGACAGAAAACTTTTGAATTTCTGTTCGCCTTTTCTGTCCACTCGTCTGCATGCGGCTACGTCATATCCCTCTTCATCAACTGCTTTGAGCATTTCAGGAATAAGCTCGGGCGAATGCTGAAGGTCTGCATCTATAAAACAGGCATAATCACCGCTGCAGTTTTCGAGACCTGCAAGCATACCTGCTTCTTTGCCGAAGTTTCTTGAAAAAGAAATAAATTTGACTCTTTCATCCTTTTTAGCAAAGGATTCAATTATATTCTGTGTATTGTCGCGACTGCCGTCATTGACAAAAAGAAACTCAAAATCATAATTACTGCAGCCTGCAGCAACCTTAGTTATTTCGTCATAAAATGCCGGAAGAACTGCTTCTTCATTATAACAAGGGACGATAACCGAAAGTTTTTTCATTTTATCACATCCTTACAGTGTAGTATAACACATAATTATCATAAAATAAATACCTTTAAAAAATTTTATGTTGACTTAACAGCAAAATATAAGTACAATAATAAAGGTGATAATAATTGGATTTGTTTAAGAAATTTAAAGAAAAAAAAGAAGCAAAACGAAAGAAAAAGAAGGCATCCCGAGGTCAGTTCGAAAAAATCGTTGTAAGCGAAAAGACTTTGCCGGTTGTGAATTTTTATCTTTTCAATTCAAAGCAGGAAAATAAGAGATTTGTGGAACTTGCCGCATTGGAAGAGCTTCCCGAACTGCATTTTTCCGAAGTTGATATGGAGATATTCCTTACAACAAAAAAATTGACCGTAAAAGGCAGATTTGAAAATGCATTTCAGAAAGGCAGATTCAAAATCTACAAATTTGAAGTTGCAGAAATCAAAGAATTCTACATCTGAGCAGGTACGAAAGTATCTGCTTTTTTTTGTACTCATATTTACAAAACAAAAACCCGGAGCAGATGCCCCGGGTAAAACTTTATGTTAAGTTTTGATTAAGCGATACCGAAAAGCTTCTTGAAGAAGTCACCGATCTTCTTGAAGAATGCAGCAATCTTATCGAAGAGTGATGTAACACCGCTTGTTGCAGGTTCTTCACTTTCTTCCTCTTCAGGAATTTCGTAGTTTGTACCGAAATTCTTGTTGAGTGCCTTCTTAAGGCTTACTGCGAATTCGTTAAGGAGGGGTTCCTTACTTGTTTCAAGCATTCTGAGAATGAATTCCCATGAGTTTGTGATATCGTGGTAGATATCGTCAGCATTTTCTACTGTTTCGCTGATGCCGAAGAAGAAGTAGTAAAGAAGTGCCATACCCTTACCAAGGCTGGGATCTTCCTTAGTTGACTCAGCAATAGCTTCAAGAACTGTACATACAGCCTTGTATGCTGTTTCATCTGTGATGTACTGAGCAAGGAGTTCTTCTACAACACCAATGTTTTCTTCCTGAGTGATGAAGTCAAGAACAAGACGAAGCATTACTGTTACCATATCTGCCTTGTCTGATTCTGAAGCATACTTCATTGTGTAGTATGTTTCACCGTTCTTTGATTCATAGCTTACGATTGTACCTGTTGTAAGTTCGTTGATTGCATTACCTGCAAAGCCCTTAAGTACAAGACCTGTTGATTCTTCTACACTGTCAATAAGCATATTGAAGAGGTATTCGAAATCATATGTTGCAAGGTCTATGCCAAGGAGATCAACTACGCTTGTAACACCTACGAGGGGTTCAAGAGCAACCATAACAGTGTCAACTGAGTTAACAAGGTTCTTAACTACTGTATCAAGACCGTTTGAGTTGATGAAGTATACAAGTGCGGGAAGCATACCAACGATTTCGTTGATGGGATCTGCTGTGATAGCATCGATTCTGTCGAACAGAGGTTCAATGATACATGCAATTGCATTTGCATCGTCTTCAGCTACAGCTGCCTTGTATTCAGCAGGTGTAAGAACTGTTGTACAACCAAGTGCCTCAAGGAGAGGAATGATACCGTATGCATAACCTTCTGAACCGTAGATTACAAGTGCATCCTTCATGTCTTCAATTGAATAGAAGAACTTGAAGTCTTCGCCTGCAAGAAGGAACTTAAGGAGAGGAGCTACGGGAGCAAGAATTGTGCTGATTGCTGCAGAGAATGTTGCTCTGTCGCCGTCAACAACTTCTACAGTCATGTTATCCCATGCGTGGATGTCTACACCAAGAGCTTCCTTAAGAACTACTGAGATGTATTCACCGTAGGGTTCAAGATCTGTAAGCATTGAGATGAGATCCTTAATAGCTTCAAGGATTGCATCTGCATTTGCCTGAGTGTAGAGGTTAGCCGCTACAAGAACATCTGCAAGCTGTGCAACTGTCTCTACCTGCTGACCTTCGATATTGAACTTAGCCATATCGAGGATGTTAGCAATAAGAGGTTCTACATTGTCTGCAAGGTACTGAGCCTTTTCTTTTGTCCAGTACTTGTTGTATGTAGCTGTGTAAAGTTCAGATGTTTCGATAGGAGTAAATACCTTACCTGTATCAGCTGCATCTGTGTAGTACCATGAGAATTCCTGCATGGGCTTTTCCTGTTCGATCTTGAGAATGTCGATGATTGCCTGGTAAACATCAGCACCGAGCCAATCGCTGAGACGTACGTCATTTCTGGGATCCTGGAAAGCGTCTACTACAAATGAGATAACGCAAGTAATCATTTCTGCCTTTGATTCTTTTTCAGTGTAAGCAATGCGGTATGCAAGCTTGCCGTTTGCTGATTCGTAAGCAACGGGTTCACCGATGTAGAATGTTGCAAGGAAGTTCTGTGTATAATCGGGGAAGTAAAGATCAAGGAGATCTTCAAGGAGATCAAATACTGCATAGAAGTCGAAGTTTGTGATATCGATACCTTCGATGAGAGTAGCGAAGTCAACTTCAACACCGAATGCCTTGAGTTCATCAAGGATGAAGTTTACAGGCTGGAGAAGGTTATTTACAACAACCTTGAGACCGTCTGCATTTACAAAGTTGATGAATGTGGGAAGGATGTCAAGCATTACATCAAGAGTGCCGTTACCGCTGAGGTCGCCACAGATGAGGTAGAGCCAATCTGAAACAGCTGTGAAGATATCTCTTACTGCCATTTCCATATCAAGTTCGCCGTTTACATAGAATGCAGATGCGGGCTTGATACCGGATGCTGTGCCTTCGTAATTCATTGTTGCGCATACACCTTCAAGGAGAGGTACGAATGCGTTTTCGTAGCCCTTACCGCCCTTGATTGTGATAAGGTTTTCACCTGTTGTACCTGCAAGGAATGTATAATCCTCACCGAAGAAGAGCCATGCAAGAAGTCTGTATGCGGGCTGGAGAGCCTCAACAAAGCCTTCTACGAATGCTGTTCTCTTTTCTGCGTTAGTAGCTGCAGCGTCTACGCCCCAATCCTTAACGCAAGTAACAACTGTTTCACCGTTTTCGTCTGTTGTGATTTCGCAGTATTCATCGAACCAGACTGCAAGACCTTCTGCACCGAGAAGAGCGCCTGCGTTCTTGATGAGATCTTCGTAATCAATAAGGAGTTCAACAACCATTTCGATAAGGCTGTTGAGAATGTCATCCTGGTAGAGGCCATCAACGATAGCGTCATCAAGGAGCATGCCGAGTGATGAACCATCACTTCTTGCTGCATCTGTTATGTCTCTTACAAGTGTGTAGAGAACCTCTGTAAGGTAATCAGCTGTAGCCTTGTTCCAGTTGTTCTGATACATTGTATAAACTGTGTATGCATCGCCTTCACGTGCGGGGAATCCGTCGTTGAAGAGCTTAGAATCTGCATCTTCGCCTTCATACATGAATGCCCAGTTCATATCTCTGTATGTGAATTCTTCCTGAGCGCCTGCAAGGATGCTCTTAACTGCAAAGTATACATCTTCGCCAAGGAGATCTGCGAAGAGATCCTTATTAAGGTTGAAGAGATCAATTGCAATACTGAGGATGATTGTGAGAACATCACCGCCGAAACCGTCGATGTTGAGTCTGTAAGCAGGTCTGCCGTTTACTGATTCAAATGCTTCGAGGTTACCTACGTAGAGGTTGCAGATGATGTCAACCATTTCTGCTGAGAGTTTAACACCGTTGTCAGCTGCGATCTGGAGAAGAGCATCTGTTGTGATATCAGCAATGTTAAATCCGATTGCATCTGCAAGGAGATCGCCGATTGAAACTTCGCCTACAAGAGGAGCAGCAGCTTCAAGAATACCGTTAACGGGAGCAAGAAGGTTATTTACTGCAACCTTAACACCGTCAGCGTTGATGAAGTAGATGAGGTTGGGAAGAAGAGCAAATACTTCTTCTACGGGATTTGCAGCAATCTTGTCAACAAGAGCAAATACAGAATTGAGGATATCTTCAACTGCATCTGCTGTTGTAGTATAAGCTGATGCGGGCTTCAGTTCACAACCGAGAGCTTCAAGGATGGGAGCAATACCGTAAGCATAACCTTCGCCACCGTTGATGTTGATAATATCGTTGTATACATAGTTACCTTCTGCATCAACTTCTGAACCTGTGAAGAGAGCAATATCATTGCCAAAGAAGAGCCATGAAAGGAGACGTTCTGCAGGAGTGAGAACTTCCTTAAGAGCTGCAACGAAGAGAGCCTTCTTTTCTGCAGCAGGTGCAGCGTCAATGCCCCAATCCTTTGTGCATTCATATGCACCTGTTTCTTCATTGTATGTGCACATATCGAACCATGCTGCGATATTTGTATCAAGAACAGTGTCAACTGTTTTACGAAGAGTATCGTCAAGCATTGCGATAGCATTTACAATAAGTTCAACGAGTGAATTGAAGATTTCATCTGAGTAAACATTGTCTTCAAGGAGACCGTTTACAAGAGTTGCAAGTGTTTCGTTTTCTTCAAGGAATGAAGGAAGAACGAGTGCGAGAACATCATCAAGTGCATCGTAAACACTTGCTGCTGTTTCCTTATCCCAATCATTTGAGTAACCAAGGTAAACGATTGACTGCTGGGGAAGAGTGAGAGAGAATGCATCTGCACTTTCAAACATATAGCCCCAGTCGGGTTCAGCGTAAGTAATATCTACGCCTGCAATTACATCCTTAATTACAGGATAAAGGTTTGCAATTGTTTCATTTTCTGCAAGTTCAGCGATAAGAGCAAAGATAACATCGCCGTTTGTCTTTGTTTCATCAGCTGCGGGACAATCAAGGCAATCAAGAAGAGCTGTTACAAGGATTGTTATTGTGTCAGCTGCATCAACTGTTGACTTATAAACTGTGCCTACAGCTGTTGTTTCTTCAACAAGACCTGAGCAGAAGCCCTTGACACCAATCTGAACAAGACCGCTGTTGTACAGGTTTGTTCCGAGTGCAGCATCTACAATCTTGATGATTTCTGAAAGAGTGAGATTGTTGATATCAACGTTGATCCACTTGAAGTTGGGATCGTCGTTCATATAAATACCGTGAGTAATGTAACCGAGAAGTGAATCAAGGTTAACTGTACCTGTATTAACAAGCTCTGAAAGGAGAATTGAAATAATGCCGTTAACATCTACATCCATAAGAGGTCTTACTGTATCAACAAGTACAAGAACCGGCATAAGGAGGTTGTGAAGTAATGTTGAAAGACCGTTTGATTCAAGATAGCAGAAGAGGTCAGGAAGAAGCTCAACAAGCTGTGCAATCATATCATCTGAAGATGTGAGTGCATAGAACCAGTCGAGAACTGCAATAAGCATATTTGTGAAGCTGCCCATTGCATCTGTATTGAAGTCTGCCTGAGTGGGAATATTTTCAACACCGAGCATTTCGAAGAGAAGACCGAATGTTGTGTCGTATGTTTCGTAACCCTTAACTGTGAGAAGGTTTTCGAAAGCTGATACATCTTCGCCTGCGAACAGGAACTCGATAAGAAGTGAAGCTTCACCGAGAAGTCTTGAAAGAATGTTTACGAATGTGTAACCGTCACCGTCGTTAAGAGGCATTCTGTTGAAGAACCAGGAAATTGTTCCGTCTTCGTTAGCAACACCTTCAACGCCGAAGTTGTTTACATACTGTCTGTCTGTGGGAAGAAGAACAACTGCATCTTCTGCCCATGTGTCTGCGGGGAAGAGATAGCCGAATGCTGTGAACCAAGAACCGATGTTGATACCAACCTGATTCTTGACAACGTCATTGATAACAGCGCTGGGTGAATCACCTAAGCCGCCGAGCATCTTAACAAGAGCTGTGATGTTAGCATTTGTGAAGAGACCGTTTACTGTATCCTGAAGCATTGCGCCAAGATCCATTGATTCTGCGCCGGTCATTGTAAGGATTGTATCAATAAGAGTTTCAGCATTATCGAGAAGATACTGTGACTTCTCCTTTGTCCAGTCGTTACCATAGTTGAGGTAAACGATAGACATCTGATTTGCGCCTTCTATACCATTATAGTTATAAGAACCTTCAACCCAGTTCATTTCCTTAAGGTCATAAGTTGTGGGATTGATAATTTCAACAATAGCTGCGAGAGCGCCTCTGGGATTATTTGTGAACTGTGAAACAACCTTTTCGATAAGACCGGAGATTGTGGGATCCATATCTGTACCGAGAAGTGATGTAAGAAGGCTGTTGCCGTTTTCATCGGGAACAAGAGCCTTGATTACATAGTCAATGAACCAGTACATAAGGTCGCCCTTGTTTGCATCGAGGTAAACTCTGCCTGTGGGTGATGTGCTCCAATCTGAACAGAAGATGATTTCCTGCTGTTTCATGGGAGGAAGAGCAATACCCATGCTTGATGTAACGAGCTTAAGAACTTCGTTGAAGTCTGAAATTTCAAAGCCGAGCATATCGTAAAGGTCGATAAGGTCAGCAATTGCAAGATTAACGTCGAATGAAAGCTTATCACCGAGAAGTGAAAGAAGTGTTCCGCCGAGAAGGTCAACAAGTGTACCTGAATTGTCCTTATCAACTTCAGCTTCTATCTTAAGGTGAAGACTAATATTAAGACTGTCGAGAATTTCCTGAACGCTGTCCATTGAAAGGAAGTAAACAAGGTTGGGAAGAATCTCAAGAACTGTTGAAAGGGGATTTGCAAGAACTTCGTCTATAACACTGAGAAGCGGTTCAACGATAGCCTTAGCAATCTGGTCGCCTGATGCACCTGACTTAAGTGTGGGGATCTTGTCAACGCCGAGAATCTCGAAGAGAGGAACAAGAACATCGTTATAAACTGTAAGTCCGGGAATCTGAAGATTAAGGTCACCGAAAACAGCAAGTTTACCAACGTTAACAATATATTTTGTATCTGTTGAGTAAGCATAAGCTGCATTTGCAAGTGTTTCATTGAATGATGTACCTGTAAGAACAGCATTCAGAAGGGGAAGAAGTGAATCGAAGATGCAGCCGAGAGTATCTACGAATGTTTCTGAATCGTAAACGCCCCATTCGAATTCAAGAATCTTGGTTTCGTCAACCATTTCTGTTTCGGGGTCGTCTGCGCATACGAGCTGTGTCCAATCTCTGCCTGCTGCCTTAAGAGCTGTGTAGATGGGTGTACCTACACCGAAAGCAACGGGGTTAGACATAAGGAGTGAGTCAGCGAGTGTCTGGGGATATACATAGAGACCTGCATCAGCAAGAACTTCGTCAAGATTTCTCTGCTTATGCTGACCGTTGAAGAGGTCGTCGTCCATGTAAACATAAAGATGACCTGATCCGTCGCCGCCTGTCATTTCACCGATATCGATACAAGCTGAAGCAGCGGGATTGTCATTAGTACCCATATCTGCGAGCATACCGACAAGCTCTGTATTGAGAAGGTCAACAACCATGGGATAGATAGCACCAACGAGTGTGTTTATCAATGCATCGTTGTAGAGCATTTCATTGAGCATCTGCTCAACGTATGTTGCAAGGTCAACGTAAACATCTTCATCTTCCATATCTGTAAGACCGATGAGAGCACCGAAGTCACGAGATACGATGAAGCTGTCAATCTTTGCAACAGTTGCAACCATCTTTTCTTCTGTTACAACATAGTTATCATCTGCACCGTCTCTTGCGATATCAGTGGGATAACCGATCTGGTTGCCGTCTGCATCATACTGGCTGCCGGCATAACGGGTGCCGTAGTAGCCGTTTGCATCTGCAAAAGTAAAGTCTTCTTTAAAGAATGCTTTACCGTCTGTTGTTGAGAATGCATGGTATCTGTCAAGAAGAGTCTGAACCATTACATACTTATTTGTATAATCAGTTGAAAGCCAATTGTTCTGACCTTCGCCGCCGCCGTTTACATAGTTGTAAAGGTCATAGTCAAAGTATGTAAGAGTTGATTTGATTGATGCAAAGTTATCAAAGTTGACAACTGTTGTATCTTTGTAAGCATAAACTGCATCAAGCTGAGCTTCTGTTCTTGCGACAAGAACATTCTTTACAGCGTCTTTACCTGTAGCCTTAACACTGTCAATAAGAGTCTGAAGAAGATAATTCTGGTTGTTATAAGTAACAGTAAAGATCTTGTCAGCGATTGTGCCGCCCCATTTAGCAACAATTTCATTATATGTTGTTCTGAGTTCTGAAAGCTTTGTGTCAAGCTCTGAGTGAAGAGCAATAGCACCTGCATTGTCAAGCTCATCAATCATTGTTGTGTAAATAAGGGGGAGGAAGTAATCATAATGAATCTGGAATTCTGCCTTAAGACCGCGAACTTCGTAAACTTCGTCAAGCTTAGCTGAGAATTCTGCCCATGCTGCTTCATATTCTGCAGTCCAGTATGTTCTGTAGTATGAATAGCCTGTGTATGATGCGATGATTGCATCAAAAGCGTCAACTTTCTGAACAAGACCGATAACTTCAGCGTCTGAAGGATTCTCGATGTCTTCCTTGTTGAGAACATTGATATATTCTGTGTATGTAGCTACCATAGCAGCAACAGTTTCTTCGAGTTTCTGTTCTGTCATTATATCGAAGAGAGTTGCATTGTAGCTTTCAGCTGTAGCCTTGAGAGCTACTGCTGATGCATACTGACCTGCATAACCGCCTTCATCACTTGTGATGTAGTTGATGATTTCCTGGTCCATGTTAAAAACAACATCGTAAGCTGTGCTTGTCTTTGCATAGTGAGCTGACATTTCTGCATAGCTTTCCTTGTTGTATTCTGTACCGATAAGATTATTGAGGTTATCAACATTGTACTTTGCAGTAACAACACGGTATGCAAAGTAAACATCATCCATAAACTGATGGATAGCTGCTGCACCGAGACCAAAATGATTAAGAACTGCATCACTCATTCCTGAAACTGAATTATACATCAGTTCAGTTGTATCATAAAGAGTCTTGATATCTGTTGCGCTCATTGCGAGCATATCAGCCTTTGTTGTTGAAAGAAGCTCTTCATTGAAGTACTTTTCTACTGTGAGAAGAGTCTTTCTGATTGTCTTATCCTTAACTACCTGTCTGTTGGGCTTTGCAGGCATATAGTGGAAAGATGAGGTTTTGATTGTGGTTGTGTAGTATGTCTTTTCATTACAACCTGAACCTTCTTTTCTGGATGTTTCTGTAGCAGTCGCAGTACCTGATGCACCGTGCGCATAAGTAAACTTGACATTTGTAATAACAGTCGAAGGAATGTCTTCAATCGTATCAAATGTCATAAGGTACTTGTTGAGATCAAGACCGATTTCTACAGTCTTTGTTACATTACCTGCCGCATAGTATCCGGGGTAACTTGTAATGGGGAAGGTTGCGGTTACATCCACATTATTTCCGTACGAAGTCTCTGATTCGGCAAGCGTTGTAGACTTTGAAACCCCTGATCCGTAAGCATAAACAGTTGTGCCATCGGGATCAAGTACGTTCTTTACGAGTCTGTCTGCTGCAGTCTTGTTTGTGAACTTTGACTGGAATTCAGCAATGAAAGCATCATAAAGAGCCTTTGATGAGTTACCCTTTGAGGTAGGCTCCTTACCTTCTCTGTAGGCATTGAGTGCATAGTCGAAAATAGCTTCGGCTGCTGCAATCACCTTACCGTCGTCAGCTGCATAATTCCATGCATTGCCTGAACTGCTGAGTGAAAATCCACCTGCAGTTGCCGCATTGATGAGATCTGCAACTTCGGCAGCTGTATACTCTGAGTCTTCAGCTGCTGCAAAAGCGGTAATGCCCGTAAGACCGACTGAGCATGCACTGAACATCATTAACAGTGCGAGGAAAATACTCAGCGATTTTTTTGCGAGTTTCATGTTCAATTTCTCCTTTATTTATTATTTACTCATTCTTACGTTTCAGGGATTTTGAGGTCTTGTAAAAATAAGTATAATTTGAACAGTGTAATTTTACCACAGAAAACGAAAATTTTCAAGCTATATTAAAGAATTATATACAAGAAATGTTTTTTCGGCACATCAAACAAAACAAAATACTCAATATTAGTTAAAATGTCCATTGCATTATTCGGTAAAAAAAATAAACAACAAGATGTTGTGTTTCTTGTTGTTTACAGCATATTCTCTTTTGGAAATATATTATTTTACCATACAAAAAAACGGTAAAAATGATGTTTTTTCGATTATTTTAGTAATCGGGATTGTTTCTGAAAAAATGCAGGAGCGATGATTCATCGCCCTGCACGTAGTGCAAACACCGAAGGTGTTTCAATGGAATAAGTTTATCGCAGTTAAACGGTGTTCCACCGTATTGCTTCGCAATCGGGCGATGAATCATCGCCCCTACTGTATATCATAATTATTCCATAAATATATTATCTGTTAATTTTCGAGGATTAGCATCAATATAATCCCATGTCTCATAATAATCCTTTTCATTCCTGATTATATGGTCATAAAAACCTTTCTGCCAAAGATCAGAACAACCAAGACCAAGGCTCGAGTATCTTTTTATATTACGAACAATCGTCTCAATTGACACAGTCCCATCATTCATTATATAAACCAACAAATGAATGTGATCAGGCATTATAACAAACTTTTCAATTACAGCTTTATTCTCATACACTTTATTTGCATCAGAAATAACTTTACAAACAACATTTCCATTATCATTTAACAATGAAAGATAATTTTTTGCTTGTATTATTTTGTAATTTTCATCCCAAAATATATTTTTTCTTTCGTTAGTGCAAATTGTTATAAAATAATCACCTTTTGTTGAATAATCATAATTCTGCAATCTATTCTTTTTTCGAGAAGGCTTATTATCCATAAAAATACTCCCAAAAAAATGTAGGGGCGATGATTCATCGCCCGGCACGTAGTGCAAACACCGAAGGTGTTTCAATGGAATATGTTTATCGCAGTTAAACGGTGTTCCACCGTATTGCTTCGCAATCGGGCGATGAATCATCGCCCCTACAGAGATTTCCTTAATTCAGATTAAGACCTTTGTCTTTAAGAGTTTTTCTGACTGCAAGAGTTTTACGTTTCTGAGTAAAAACATACTGTGCGGTAAATGCAGGTGCTTTTGAAAGAGCTGTTTCACGCAGAACACGTCTGTCAAGGGGTTCTCCGCTTTTTACTTCGAAACATTTGCCTGTTTTTGCCTGTTTTCTTGCATTTGTATGGAAGCCCTTATCAGGCAGGACTGTGATATTTTCCATATTTCTGAATTCATCGGGAAAAGCAGGTGAATTGAAACGGCTTTCACTGATCATCACTTCAAAGAACGGATATGTCTGCGAATAGAGTGAACGCAGGAAAGGTCTGTATTCGGATTCCTTATTGATATCAAAAAAGATTGCAAATTCAGGTTCACTTGCTGCTTCTTTTTTATCGGTATATATATAAGGAAGACGGATATCCGAATTATTCTCCTGAAGTTTCTTGAATCTGTCAGGATGAACATACTGAGCATACTTCTCAAACTCATCTTTCAGCAGTGCAAGCCCTTTATCATCCATATACCAATATTTACGGTAGAAATTATCAAGATAAAACTGATAAATATAATGAACTATTTCCTGAATATATGATTCATCACCGTCGAAATTGCCTGTTTCTTTAACAATAGCTGTTTTGCCCATTTCAAAAATTTCTGAAATGACGTAAGATGCCGATTTCATATTTTCATATGTGGGCATTTCAAACTGTGAAAAACCGTCTTCGATATGTTTTACTGTTTTTTCATGTATAAAATCAGGGCAACCGCTGATTTTGGCATTTTTCATTATAATCTGCATAAGCAGGAGCCATTCACCGTAAGCTGTGAGGTCAAGAAATCTGATATTGTAAAGGTCGAAGTATTTTTTTCTGATTGCTTTTGCACCAAGCTCCCAGTTTTTAACAAGCCAGCTTTCCATATTCTCAACAACGGGCATTGTTGCAATGATATCAAGAGGTTTGTTGTACTCATACTCAATATCTCCGTTATGCCAGCTTCTGCCGGTTACGATATCACTGTCAAGCTCATCGCTGCACTTGAAAATTGCTTCAACAGATTCGTCTGTAAGAAGATCTCCGCAATCAAGAAAAAGAAGATATTCACACTTTGCCTTTTCTATACCTGCATTTCTTGCTGCATAAACACCTTTATGCTCCTGATAAATGTAAAAGAAATCGTTATACTCATCGCAGTACTTTTTGCAGATTTCAGCAGTGCCGTCTGTTGAGCCGTCATCAACAATAATGACTTCAAAATTCTCAACAGTCTGTGTGACCATACTTTCGAGTGTTTTTTCAATATATTTTTCACCGTTATAAACGGGAATGATAACCGACAAACGATTCATTACTTTTCCTCTTTACATTTTATTATATTCTCTGCTCTCTCCATATCTTCGGGATATGTGAGTTTTATATTATTTCTGTCACCTGTAACAAGGAAGACCCTCTCCCCTGCCGCAAGAAAAACAGAACATGAATCTGTGAATTTTTCCATTTCATCATCACTTAATTTCTCATAAAGTGACAGAAGCCTCTTTACATGAAAACTCTGGGGTGTCTGCGCATGAAAAATCTCACTTCTGACAGGCACACTGGTGATAAAATTACCGTCTTCGCTCTGAAGAATTGTATCAACAGCAGGAACAACAGTGTTACATGCACCGTATTCCCTCGCAGCAGCAATGTTTTCATCGATGATTCTTTTATCAATAAACGGTCTCACCGCATCGTGTGTGAGAATCACATCATCGTCAGAGATGTTCTTTATTTCACGAAGAACATTCAGAAGTGTTTCGTTTCTGTTTTTGCCGCCGACAACAACATTAACCTGTGTTTCACATGGATATTCTGCGATAAGCTCCTTTGTGTAATCAAGAAAATCAGCAGAAACAGCAACAAAGATTGAATCCACACTGGAGCTTTCTGCAAAAGCACGGATACTTCTTATTATAATAGGTATGTCAGAAACAGACAAAAACTGTTTGGGCATACTGCCGCCCATACGAAGACCGCTGCCGCCTGCAAGCACTGCCGCGTATACCATAAAAACACCTCCGTAACTGTATTGGTTTATTTTAACATAATAAACATAATTAATCAAGACAAAAAACATCCCGGATTAATCGGGATATTTTATGATAAATTTATCGCTTTCTTTAAGGTCAAGCAAATCAATTGCATTTTCAAAAATCGATTTTGCAGAATCAAGCTCATACGGATGATGAGCATCAGAACCGAGATAGAATTTGCATCCGCATTCTTTTGCTACTTTAAACAGTCTTGAAACAATATCAACACCGCCGTATTGAAATTTCATATCACCTGCATTGATTTCAACACCCGCACCTTTATGTGCTGTTTTTGAAAACAATCTGACAAGCTCCTTTTCCGGAATAAGACTGAGCGTTTCAAGATATTCCTCTGCCGAAGGAGCAATCAGCGGACACGCAAGATGTGCAATGCCGATTTTATGAAAAGGCAGATCCATTTCAAGAACAGCGTCAAGCCTTTTCACCCAGGCAGCTGCACGGGCTGAAGGAGTTTCTGTTTCATAGGTAAAAAGTGTGTAGTCCGTCATATGAAAATGGGTGGTGGGGATGATGACAAAATCAAAAAGATTTAACTTTTCTTTTGACACGCCGAGAGTCATAAATTTATTAAGCTCCGTTTCACAACCGAAAAGAAATTTTACATTATCTGACTGCGGTAACGGTTTTGCTTTGCAGATGTGTTCATAATTCTGATTGCTGTACCACTCACTCGCACCGTCAACCGTTTCATCCCAGAAATGGTCTGTCACGCAGATTGTTGACAGATTGTTCTCTTCAGCATATCTGAGAATCCGTTCATTATTCTGTTCGGAATCTCTTGAGCAAGATGATAATTCCGAATGAATATGCAGATCATGATCAACAATATATCTCATTTCAGCCACCCCTTTTTATGATATAAATATTTTAACAACAAGTCTGAAAAAAGTCAAACGGACTATGCTAACCATAGTCCGTAAGTATAATTATTTATCAAGTGAACGCATTGTGGGGAAGAGAAGAACATCTCTGATAGCAGCTGAATCTGTAAGGAGCATACACATTCTGTCGATACCGAAACCGATACCGCCTGTGGGTGCCATACCGTATTCAAGAGCTGTCATGAAGTCTTCGTCTGTTGTGTTTGCTTCATCGTCACCCGCTGCAAGCTGTGCTTCCTGAGCCTTGAATCTTTCTCTCTGATCGATGGGATCGTTAAGCTCTGAATAAGCATTTGCCATTTCCCAACCGTTCATAAAGAATTCGAAACGTTCAACATAATCGGGATTCTCGGGCTTTCTCTTTGTAAGAGGAGAAATTTCAACGGGATGATCCATAAGGAATGTGGGCTGAATAAGGTGATGCTCAACAAATTCTTCAAAGAAGAGGTTGAGGATATCGCCCTTCTTGTGTCTGTCTTCAAATTCGATATGCTTTTCTTTTGCAAGAGCCTTTGCTTCTTCATCTGTCTTGATTTCGTTGAAATCAACACCTGCATACTTCTTGACAGCATCAA
>JAZOUN010000092.1:0-38043 GCA_045658165.1 Acutalibacteraceae bacterium | reverse complement strand
CAACGAAGTACATAATTGCCATTACAACGCCACCGAAAAGATGAACTGCAATGTATGACCATTTCTTTGTAAACTTCTTTGACATCCAGGGAACAAGCACAGAAGCAACAAGACCTCCGGGAACAACAAGAAGAGTGATTATACCGTAAAGACCTTCATTCTGAAGCACATACTTTGCGAAGTAGAGTCCGCCTGTGTAAGAATAAACCATTCTTGCACCACCGAGAACACCGGAAAGAACGATGAGAAGGAGTTCTTTGTTTTTGAAGAGGAGTTTAAGGTTATGTCCGAATGAGGGAGCTTCTTCTTCTGAAGTGAAACGTTCCTGAGTATTCTTAAAGCCGTAGAAGAACATGGGGATAGCAAGAACAACAAGAACAACAGCACTGATAAAGTAAACCCACTTGAGAGTTTCAGCGTTTGCAATTTCCATTCCCTGTTTAACTGTACCAACAAATGTAAGAGCTGCTTCTTCAGCAGTTACACCCTGATTTGCAACCATGTTCGCAATTGCATCTGCTTTATGCTGAGCAATAAGCGCAAGGTCTGCAGCTGAATCAGTGTACTTATACTGAGCTGTAACAGCACCTGTAATCATAGGAATGAAAACTGTAACGATACCTGCACCGACTGTACAGAACATACGAGCAACAGTAAGTATATTACCTCTTGTTTCGGTGTCGTTTGTGAGACATGTTGAAAGTCCCCAATAAGGAACGTCAGCAATTGTATAAACTACAGACCAAACAACATAAACAATTGCAATTGTAACGAATGCCTGTGTTGTCTGAGTACCATTATAAATGTTTTCTGCACTGAAAATAGGCATAAAGCAAAGAATTGTCATTATACCGATAGGAACAGCCATCCATTTAAGATAGGGACGGCATTTACCCCATTTTGTACGGGTCTTGTCAACAACAGAACCCATAATGGGATCATTAAAAGCGTCAAATACACGTGCGCCGAGCATAAGAATAGCTACTGCAACAGCACCGTTCATTGTTCCGACAGTAACACCGTCAGCACCAAAGAGAAGAGCATCTGTCATAAATACGGTTATGTAAGAACCGATGATTGTACAGATAAAGTTCTGTCCGAAACCTGCGACGCTGTATGCAAAAGCTTCTTTAGGCTGAACACCTTTACCCGGGGTTGTTCCAAAAAGTTTATGAAGCATTTTGGAATCATTCATTTTACTCATAGAATCACCTTTCCTGATTTTTTACTACATAATACTAACATATTCAAAAAAAAAATACAACACATATTTTGATTTTTATCGAAATATGAAAAATGAATAATTTTTTCTCTGAGACAAACAATAATATCACAAAACAAGAAAGGATGCATTTACATGACAAAAAACAACAATAGTAAAAATCATGAAAACAAAAACATTGCTGAAAAAAATCAGATCAAAGAAAACAACTGCAACAACATGCAGAACAAATGTGATAAAAAAACTTCAGAAAACAAGAAAAACAGCAACTGTAACTAAAAAAGCCTCAGATAATGAGGTTACATATTTTAAAAATATATTTAATTTTTTTTAAATAACCTCTTGCCTTTATTGAAAAAATATATTATAATAACGATTGTGATTTAAGTCCAATTTCTGTCATGCGGCGTGTTGGTCCTGTGCGACGGAGCGCTGTGAACCATGTCAGGCGGGGAACCGAGCAGCATTAAGCGGTCTGCCCGTGCGATACAGTTCGCCTGCACGCCGTGTGACCGAGGTTGGACTTTCTTTATACCCGATTTTAGGAGCTAATAATATTGTATAGAGTATTATACAGAAAATGGCGACCTCAGACATTCAGTGATGTATCAGGTCAGCCGCATATAACTGAAACGCTCATGAATGAAGTTCGTGAAAACAGACTTGCCCATGCTTACCTTTTTACAGGTTCAAGAGGTACGGGCAAGACTTCTTGCGCTAAAATTCTTTCAAAAGCTATCAACTGTACTAATCCCGTTAACGGTAATCCCTGTAACGAATGTGAAATCTGTAAAGGGATTGATAACGGCTCAGTACTTGATGTTGTTGAAATAGATGCTGCAAGTAACAGAGGTATTGATGACATACGAGCTTTAAGAGAAGAATCAGCATTTACTCCTGCTCAGGCAAAATTCAGAGTTTACATAATTGACGAAGTTCATATGCTTACTATTGAAGCATTCAACGCACTTCTCAAAACTCTTGAAGAGCCACCTGAGCACATTGTTTTTATATTGGCAACTACAGAAGTTCAGAAACTTCCGTCTACAATTCTTTCAAGATGTCAGAGATTTGATTTCAGACGAATTTCAGTTGATGCTATTGTAAACAGACTTAAATATGTTGCAGACAAAGAAAATGTCATGATAGATGATGCATCAGCAATGCTCATTGCAAGAATTGCTGACGGCGGTATGCGAGATGCACTTTCAGTTTTTGACAGATGTCTGAGCATTTCAGAAAATGTAACAACAAAAGTTGTTTCGGATGCTGCAGGTATAATGAGCAAGGATTATCTTTTTTCATTATCCGAATCATTCAGAAACAAAGATACTTCAAAAGCACTTTCAATAATAGATGAATTACACAATTCTTCATGCGATACAGAACGCCTGTGTACAGAGCTGACAAATCATTTCAGAAGTCTGCTTATTATAAAATCAGTAAAAAGACCTGAAGACATTCTTATCTGCACAAATGAAGAATTAGCAGAACTAAAAAAACTTGCTGAGAAATTCAGTGTTGAAGAAATTCTCAACATTATGAACATTCTCTCTTCAGCCATTGCATCAATCAAAGTTACGCAGAACAGACGTATTGAAACAGAAATGGCAATAATCAAAATCTGCACACCCGAATCATCAACAGATGTTTCTGCTCTTTTTGCAAGAATTGCAGAACTTGAAAATAGAATCAACAATCTCAGTTCAGCCGCAATAAGTGCTGTACCGAGAAAAACAACATCAGTAACAGAGCAGCCTATCATTGCAAAAGAACCTGAAAAACCTGCAGTTGATCTCAGTATGCTCGAGTTTGAAGATGACAGTGCGGAATATTCAGATATGCCTGTTTTTGATGAGCCGCCACCGACCGAAAACGATGGGTTTATGTTTGATGAACCACAACCGTCATTTGACGCTCCCACGGTTTTTGACGAGCCACAATACAATCAGTCAGGTTTCATCCCTGTTCAGAGTGATGACATTCCTGTTTTTGATGATAAACCTGTTTTCGACGAAATGCCGTCTTTTGATGATGCGCCCGTCTTTGACGAACCTGTTTTTGATGAACCACCCACTCAACAACCTGCAAATCAGGAAAACACAAAACGAATCTGGACAAACTGTATAATTGCAGCAGAAAGAGAATGTCCGCCTATTATAGGCCATCTTCTCGGAACAAAAGCTGAAATTAACGGAAATACATTAACTATTTACAATTACAATGCTGTTCTGCCGATGCTTTTTCCGATGGTTAAAGATAAGCTGACAGAAGTTATAAGAAAAACAACCGGACAAAGCAACTTGTCCGTCAGATTAGGATAAAATTACGGAGGAATAAATTATGAAAGCAAGAATACCCAATGCAAATCAAGGCGGCAACATGATGCAGAAACTTCAGAAAATGCAGGAAGAAATGGCAAAGACTCAGGCAGCTGTTGAAGAAGCAGAGTTCACTACTTCTGCAGGTGGCGGAGCTGTTGAAGTTACAGTAAACGGCAAGCATGAAGTAAAAGGCATTAAAATGCAGCCCGAAATAGTTGATCCCGAAGATATCGACATGCTCGAAGATCTTCTTCTTGCTGCTATTAATGAAGCAATGAGAAAAGCTGACGAAGCTATGGAGTCGGAAATGGGCAAACTTACCGGCGGTCTCAATATCCCCGGAATGGGCGGCTTGTTCTGATATGCAGTACAACGCAGCACCATTGCAAAACCTTATTGAACAATTTGAAAGAATGCCGGGAATAGGCAGAAAAACTGCACAACGTATTGCATTTTATATTCTCGGACTTCCTAAAAATGATTCAGATGCAATTGCAGATGCTATCACCACTGCATGTGAAAAAATTCATAAATGTTCTCTTTGTTCGAACCTTACAGAAAATGAATTATGCCACATCTGCAGTAACGATAAACGCGATCATTCAGTTGTATGTATAGTAGAAGACTCACAAAGTCTTATTGCAATTGAAAAAACAAAAGAATTCAGCGGTGTTTACCATGTTCTTCACGGAGCTATATCGCCTCTTGACGGTATCGGTCCCGAACAACTGACAATAAAAGAACTCATTGCGCGATTCAACATTGACGATATCAAAGAAATCATTATAGCTACAGATTCTGATATTGAGGGTGAAGCAACAGCAATGTACTTATCAAAACTGATAAAACCTTTCAATATAAAAACTTCAAGAATAGCATTCGGCCTTCCCGTCGGCACTGACATACAATATGCTGACGAAATTACCCTTTCAAGAGCAATTGAAGGTAGAAGGTCAATGTAAACGGAGGAATTGTTATGGATAAAAAGTACGCAATTACCTATGACATCGGTACTACCGGTGTAAAAACCTGTATTTTTGAACTTTCTGATACAGTAAAACTGCTCAGCGGTTCATCAAAGGGTTACGAATTATATGTATTTCCCGATGGCGGTGCAGAACAGGATCCCAACGAATGGTGGAGTGCAATGTGCGACACCACTGCAGAAGCTCTTGAAAAATCAGGAATAGAAGCTAAGAACATAAACGGTATTTCATTTTGCTCACAGATGCAAGGACTTGTTCTTGTTGACAAAAACGGTAATTATGTAAGAAGAGCCATGAGTTATATGGATCAGAGAGCAAAATCCGAACTCAAAAAAGGTATTGCACACGGTCCTCAGATAGCAGGTGCAAATATTCCTAAACTTCTTAAATCGTTACAGATAACAGGCGCTGTTGCAGCTTCTGTAAAAGACCCTGTATGGAAATACAAATGGGTTGAAGCGAACGAACCTGAAAATTTCAAAAAAGTCCATAAATGGCTTGATGTAAAAGAATATCTCATCTGCAGAATGACTGGTGAATTCTGCATGACTCCCGACTCCGCATTTGCTACATTACTTTACGATATCAGAAAAGGAAAGAATTGCTGGAGTAAAGAAATGACAGATATGCTCGGTGTAAAATATGAGCATATGGCAGAAATCAAGGACTGTACCGCAAAAATCGGTGAACTGACAGAAAAAGCAGCTGCAGATCTTCATCTTGTTCCAGGAATTGCCGTTTTCGGTGGCGGTGGTGACGCATCACTCATTGGTGTCGGCGCCGGATCTGTTGAACTTGGTGATACACATGTATATTCAGGAACATCAGGTTGGGTTTCAACTGTTGTTGACAAGAGTATTGTTGACGCTTCAGCAATGATCGCAGCTATTGTAGGCTCTGACCCCGGAAAATATTCTTATTTTGCAGAACTTGAAACAGCAGGTAAATGTCTTGAATGGGCAAAAGACCATCTTTGTCTTGACGAAGTTGGCATTTATCTTAAAAAGGAAAAAATCACAGATTCATACGAAGCAGAATATACAAGCCTTTATGATTACATGTCAGCAGTTATTGACAGTGTGCCTGCAGGCGCAAATGGTGTAATTTTCACACCTTGGCTCCACGGTAACAGATGTCCGTTTGAAGATCCCAACGCAAGAGGAATGTTCTTTAATCTCAGTCTTGAATCAGGCAAATCTGATATGCTCCGTGCAGTTATTGAAGGTGTTTGTATGCATCTTCGTTGGTTTATTGAAGTTCAGGAAAAGAAAATAAGAACTTCACAGCGTGTAAGATTTGTAGGCGGCGGTGCATTATCTCCCGTTACATGTCAGATACTTGCAGACATAACAGGAAAAACTATTGAAACCGTAAACAGTCCTCAGAATGTTGGTGCTGTAGGAGCTGCGGTTATAGTTGCCTGCGGTCTCGGAATCATAAACGGTGTCAGTGAAGCAAAGAAATTAATCCCCGTTGTAAAAACATATCATCCCACAACTGCAAACAAAGCTATCTATGACAAGCAGTATGAGGTATTTAAAAATCTTTATAAATCAAATAAGGCAAATTTCGCAGCAATCAACGGATAATTTGCCGAAAGGAAGAAAAAAATGATCGAGTTAAAAACTGTTTTTGAATCTCTTTATTCTGAACTTAATCAGACTGTTGAAAAATTAGGATTCAAATCAGAAAAACCTGAAAATTATGAAAAAGGAACTGTACCTGTTTTTACAAGAGATTCTGCATCATATATTGAATACTCTGGTGAAAAAGGCAAAATCAGAATTCTTTTTAATGACAACAAAATCAGATTCCTTACCGGTAACGCTGATGCAAAAAGCACAGATGACAGTGACTATACACTTATTGCAAGCTATCTGATGATTCTTGATGAATACGATGCCAAGGATATCAAATCTGTTATTAATGAAATCACTGAAAATATCAATGATGCATTCACACCAAAACAGATTTCAAAAAGACAGCAGAATGTCAAAGCGCAGGCAACAGTTTCAAAGTCCGCTGTAAAAAACGGAAGTCTTCTTTATGATTCAGCAACACTTGCAATCAGACTTTCTGCTATTTACCCTGAAATAAAAGAAGAATACAAGAAGCATCTTGCATACTATGATGAATTCCTTTGTGAAGATTTCTTTATTACTGTTGTAAATCCCCTTGTATATGCAACAATCAAGGAAAATAATCCTCAGACAGTAAAGAAATTATTCGGAATTCTCAATGAAATTTATGAAGACGGAACAAACGAAGTTCAGGATATCATTGTCGTAACAATGCTCGCATCTTATGACTACACACCTGATATGCTTCAGAATGTACTGAATCTACTTAGCGATACTGTAGTTGAACCTTTCATAAGAGTCAACAAAATTCTCAAAACAAGCAAAGGCACAAAACTTCGTCTTGAAAATCCGCCCAAATACAAACCTAAAAAACAAAAGAAAAAAACATCTATGATGTCTTCCCTTTTAGGTCAACAGTAATAACACTTAAGCCAATGTTGAATCATTGGCTTATTTTTTAGATTTTTTATCCGGCATAATACATAAAATTACATTATTCTATTGAAAATTGTTAATCATATTGCTATAATTGAATTACAAAGGAGTGTGAATACATGAAAAACTATGTCATTACAATAGCCCGTACATGCGGCAGCGGCGGTACTTATGTCGGTGAAGAACTCAAAAAGAAACTAGGTATCAATTTATATGAGCAGGATATATTGCAATTAGCATCCGAAGACAGTGGTATAAGTATAGATTTATTCGCACGTTCCGATGAAGAACTCAACAGCAATCCCCTGTTCCGTTTTTCAAAATACATATATAAGGGTGACTTAATTCCACCTTCAAGCAGTGATTTTACTTCTGAAAACAATCTGTTCAATTATCAGGCAAAAGTACTGAAGGATTTAGCAAAAAAAGAATCATACATAGTAATCGGCAGATGCGCAGATTTTGTTCTGAAAGATGAAACTGAAATTGTTCGTGTATTTATATATGCAAATAAAGACGACAGAATCAAAACAGAAGCAGATCGTCTTTCAATTTCAGAAAAAGATGCTGAAAACAGAATTGATAATGTAGACAAAAAACGTGCATCACACTACGAATTTTTCACAGGAAATAAGCGCAATGATATGACAAACTATGATATTTGCCTGAACACATCAACTTTATCATTCGAAAAATGTGCTGACATAATAATCGAATACATGAAATCAAAAAATATAATTTGACAGAAAAAAAAACAGTCTTCTCATGAAGACTGTTTTTTAATATGCAATAACATTAATTTCATCTATACCGTAGTGCTTAAACACTTCAATTGCATCCTGTGTAATTTTTTCACCACTTACAAGAACGGGCACTGCAGGTGGACAACCTACGGAAGTATCTGAAACAATAAGACCACATGATTCAGACACAGGAACTGTTTTACTTTTACTGAACAATGCTTCTCTTATTTCACGACATTTTTCAGGTACAGAAAACTTCAGAAAATTCTGTTTATTCTGAATCTGACATTTACCGAGAATTTCAGGAAGCAATGAATAAATTTCGGAACAGCTTTCAGGTGTAAACATCATAACAGTGTAATCCGGGTCTTCATATTCACACTCAACAGAATTCTTTCTGAGAAAAGCAGATAAATTCATGCCCGATGAACAGATTGTAAGTTTAAGCGGATCACTTTTTTCAACCTGCCACCCTTTTTCTCTCAGTTTTGATTTAAGATTTTCAACATCTGCCACACACTTCTGCAAGTTCTTTCTGTAATCACTTGCAAGATATGCATTACATAAGTCGAGCGACTGCAGTATCAGATATGATGGGCTTGTAGAACCGAAAATTTCAAGCGCTTTTTTCGCATCTTTCAAAAATTTTTCATTAAAAATATGAAGATATGCGCCACCTGTAAGAACCGGTAAAGTTTTATGAGCTGAATCACAACATATATCTGCACCGCAATCTGCAGGATGCCGGGGATTTTCAAGAAAATGAAGATATGCACCGTGTGCATTATCAACAAGCATTATAGCCCCATATGAATGCGCAATATCTGAAAGCGATTGAATATCAAGTTCACCGCCTAAATAATCAGGTGATGTAAGATAGACAGCATCAGCCTTTACCTCAGCAAGCTTTTTGTTAAGCATATCAGGAGTAATATTACAACGGCATAACGAAAATTCAGAGTCATTATCAAAAAGCCATTCTATTTTAACATCCAGAAGAGCACATGCGTAAATAAAAGACTTATGTACATTACGAGCGGCAAGAACAGTAAAATCCGAATTTTTACTATTGATTTTTGCAAGATACAACATTGCCTTTATACACTGAGATGATCCTTCTGTGGAATAATACGTGCCTCTACTTCCAAACAGAGACGAAGCATTCTTTTCGCTTTCTGCGATAATACCTTCTGCAGTGTACAAAGCATCTGCACCGGAAATCTCTGTTATATCAGAAATTTCGCAGCCTGTCATATTTACACCTTTATGACCGGGCATATGCAATCTGGTAATATTACTCTGAGAATATTTTTTTACAAAATCACAGATTGGTGTATTCATGATTTTTTAAGCTCTTTTGCGACCTGCATCATTATTGCGCATTCCATACGCTTCTTGAACAATTCGCAACCATATTTGTAAATACCGCGAATTGAACCTGTTGCATGATATGCATTAGCTGCACAGCCGCCAGAACAATAAAGCTTTGCCCAACAGTCCTTACATTCAGGTCTTGAATAAACATTACAGCTTCTGAAATCCTCACGTATGTCATTATTGGTAACACCGTCAATAACATTGCCGAGTTTGAACTTTTCTTCACCAACGAACTGATGACAAGGATAAAGGTCTCCCCATGGTGTAACAGCCATATACTCAGTACCTGAGCCACATCCTGAAATTCGCTTATAGATACAGGGTCCGCCCTTGAGGTCAATCATATAATGATAGAATGTATAAGGCTTTCCTTCTGTTTCTTTTTCAAGCATATCCTTTGCAAGAATCTCATATTGTTCAAGAACAACCGGTAGATCATCCTCTGTAAGAGCCGCCGGTGATTCGGGAGAACAGACAACAGGTTCCATACTGAGTTTATTGAATCCTAAGTCAAGCATTACATTTATGTCTTTTGTAAAATCCGGATTTGCATGAGTAAATGTTCCTCTCATGTAATATTCCTTATCTCCGCGTTCTTTTACAAACTTCTGGAATTTCGGAACAATTCTGTCCCAGCTACCGTTTCCTGAATAATCAATTCTGACAGCATCATGTATTTCTTTTCTGCCGTCAAGACTGAGAACAACATTATGCATTTCTTTATTTGAAAATTCAATAACATCATCATCAATCAATACGCCGTTTGTAGTAAGAGTAAATCTGAAATTCTTACCTGCGTCTTTTTCAATAGAACGAGCATATTTTACAATATTTTTGACAACATCCCAATTCATAAGAGGTTCGCCACCGAAGAAGTCAACCTCAAGATTTGTTCTGTTTCCTGAATTTGCAACAAGAAAATCAAGAGCCTGTTTGCCAACTTCAAATGACATAAGCGCCCTGTCACCATGATAATTTCCCTGACTCGCAAAACAATACCCGCAATTAAGATTACATGAATGTGCAACATGAAGACAAAGAGCTTTTATAATATTTCCGCTTTTTGTCTTGAATCTGTTTGCATCAGGTTCAAAAGTATCCTCAGTGAATAACTTCCCGGCTTCTTTAAGTGCTCTTACATCTGAAATACAAAGACGGACGTCTTCTTCTGTGACATCATCCCTATCGCTATATTTTTTCAGAATTTCAGTACAGATTTCATCTTCAGATTTATTATTGAACATTTCAATAATATCATAAGCAACTTCATCTACAGCATGAATTGAACCTGAACAAATATCAATTACTATATTGAAACCATTTAATTTAAATTGATGTATCATTATTTTCACCACATTAAAAATTTACAGAAAAAAATGCCGCATTAAGCGGCATTATATAGACCTTAATCAGTCTTCGTTTTCACACTTCTGGTTTGCGATACCGCAGCTTGTCTTACATGCTGACTGACATGATGTCTGACATTCACCACAGCCACCGTTCTTTGCGCTTTCACAAAGATTGCGAGTGTCAAGAGTTGTGATTCTTTCCATAATTCATATCTCCAATTCTTTATTGTTTAATTGATATTAGTATATCACAGCATAATTCTGTTGTCAAGATAAATCAACGCTAATCTTAACAATTATACATTGTAACCGAGTTCAAAAGCTTTGAGATTAAGCTCTTTGAATTTAGGAGGAACAGTATCCTCAATAACCTTCTGTCATGATTCTTTTGAGAATTCCATATGTTTTTCAACAACACCCATAAGAACAACATTGACAGCCTTTGCTGATCCTGATTCTACTGCAAGTGAAAGTGCATCAAGAGCAGTTACGTCAGCCTTTTCCTGAAGCTTTTCGATAACACCTGCAGGATATTCAGCAACACCTGTAACAACAGGCATGGGATCAATCTGCTGTGTGTTTACAACAATCTTACCACCCTTTTTAAGGAAAGGAAGATATCTTGCTGCTTCAAGCTGTTCAAAAGCAATAATAAGGTCTGCTTCACCTTTTTCGATAATGGGAGAATTGACTTCTTCACCGTATCTGACATATGTAATAACGGAACCGCCTCTCTGGCTCATTCCGTGAACTTCGGAAACTTTTACGTCATAGCCTGCACTGATGACAGCATTGCCGAGAAGACGGCTTGCAAGAAGAGTTCCCTGACCGCCTACGCCGACGATCATTACACTGTATGTATTACTCATTTCAGTTTGCTCCTTCCTTAAGCCTCAATTGCATCAAACTTACACATCTGTGTACATACGTTACAGCCTACACACTGTGTGAAGTCGATTTCTGCCTTGCCGTCCTTCATGCTGATTGCTGGACAGCCTATCTTCATACACATCTTACAACTCTTACACTTGTCTTTGTTGACCTTAAGAGGAGGATTGTGTTTAACAGTCTTGAGAAGAGCACAAGGTCTTCTTGAGATGATGAGTGAAGGCTCGTCAATTGCAAGTTCTTCGTGAATTGTATCTCTTGTTTCCTTGAGATTATAGGGATCAACAACTTTGACCCTCTTTATGCCGATTGCGTGAGCGAGAGCAACGATATCTACCTGTGTTGCAGGTTCCCCCTTGATTGTCTTACCTGTTGTGGGATTCTGCTGATGACCTGTCATACCTGTGATTGAGTTATCAAGCACAATAACAGTTGAAGCACTGTTGTTATATGCAATGTCAATAAGGCTTGTTACACCAGAATGGATGAATGTTGAGTCACCGATAACAGCAACACTCTTCTTTGCATTTTCGGGGTTTACTTTATTTCTGCCGTGAAGTGCTGAAATTGAAGCACCCATACAGATAACCGTATCAATTGAACCGAGAGGCTGAAGAGCACCAAGTGTGTAACAGCCGATATCACCGCTTACTGTAACATTTTCCTGCTTGAGAGCATAGAAAAGACCTCTGTGGGGACAACCTGCACAAAGTACGGGAGGTCTGCCGGGAATCTGAACATCAAGTGCATCAAATTCGTTCTGTTTTCCGAAAATACCCTTTTCAACAACAGACTGTGAATACTCACCGAGAAGAGAGAAGACATCCTTACCGTGAACTTTGATACCGAGCTTCTTACAATGTTTTTCAATGTAGGGATCAAGTTCTTCGATTACATAGATTGTTTCGCATTCGTCCGCGAAGTCAAGGATTTTCTTTTCGGGAAGAGGATATACACAACCGAGTTTGAGGTATGATGCATTCTTACCGAGAACTTCTTTAGCGTAGTTATAGCAGTTACCTGCAGTGATTACACCGATTTTCTTGTCATAATATTCAACTGTGTTGATATCATCTGTTTCGCAGAATTCAGTCTGCTTAACGATTCTGTCTTCAACAACAACGTGTTTGGGAATTGCGTTTGCAGGCATCATAACATACTTCTGGGGATTCTTGACATACTCTTTTACAGGTACATCTGCTCTGTCTGATGTCTCTGCAAGGCTTCTTGAATGAGCAACTCTGGTTGTGAGACGAAGAATGACGGGAGTGTCAAACTTCTCTGAAAGTTCAAAAGCCTTTTTTGTGTATTCAAGACATTCTTTTGAATCTGCAGGCTCAAGCATCATAACTTTAGATGCTTCTGCATAATGTCTTGAATCCTGTTCATTCTGTGATGAGTGCATACCGGGGTCATCTGCAACGCCTATAACAAGACCGCCGTTAACGCCTGTGTATGAAGCTGTGAAAAGAGGGTCTGCAGCAACGTTGAGACCTACGTGCTTCATACCGCAGAATGCTCTTGCACCTGCAATTGCTGCACCTAATGCTACTTCACATGCAACTTTTTCATTGGGAGCCCACTCTGAATACATATCGTCATATGTAGCGGCAAACTCTGTAATTTCTGTACTTGGTGTACCGGGATAACTTGAAACTACGTTACAACCTGCCTCGAAAAGGCCTCTTGCAACAGCTTCATTACCCAGTAAAAGCTTTTTAGCCATATATATAAACCTCCGTTAAATGTCATATTCTGTATTTTAACATATATTGATACAAATTACAACATTATATGTAATTATTTTATTACTTATAAAAGATAAAAAAGAAAACGGAGATAACTCCGTTTCCTGATTATTTAGTTAATTTATTTAAACAAGTGAATTTTATTCTTATAGCTGTTTTTAGAAAAAGAGCTGTTTGCAAAACGGAATTTTTTGATTTACCTTCTGTTCTTGCATAACATTTTACAGGTATTTCATTAATTTTGCAACCCATTTTCAAAGGAACCAAAACTGCTTCAAGCAAACATGGAAAATTCAATTCTTTGAAATTAATCTTTTTATAAATTTCAGTTGGAGCTATCAGAACCGGGTTTGTAAAATCAGTCAAATCAGATTTAAATAAAAATCGAAGAAAATCCTGAGCTAAAAAATTTACAATTTTTTTTATAAAATTGTATTTATAAAAACATTTTGCTTCAATCCATCTCGACGTCTTTGTAATCACATCGGGAGTTTGCTTTGCTTTTTCTATCAACTTAGGAATAATCTCAAGATTATTTGACAAATCTGATGCAAAAAACAACAAATGAGAAGATGTAATATGATCAATTGCATCCTGCATTGCTCCGCCAATATACATTCGTTGCTGAACAAGTTTTTTCAACATGGACGGATATTCGTGCATCAGATAATCAACAGTTTCAAGACATGCTTTTGTTGCATTTTTTGAAACAACAACAAGAATACATTCTATATCCTCGCGATTACAGTTCTGAACAATTGATGTTATTGTTTTAGTTAAAGAGGTGCATTCATCAGTTGCCCCAATTGCAATAGTAACCTTATTAAATTTCATGTGCCCACCATTTTGATTTTTTATAAAAACTATAAATCTGTTGCGTTATACAACCAATTCATAATAATTATTCTGACTAGTTGTCAAGATATATATCATCTTTATAGGATGACCATCCCATTCTACCATACCAGACAACATATTTTGCAAAATCAATCCAATTATTTTTAAAATCACTATCTTTTAAAACAAGAGTGTGCAACATTTTCTTAAGCTCAGTTTTTTTATTAACATACAAACCGGAAATATATCCGTGTATATCATAATTTAATGTTATTATGTTTTCCGAGGAAAATGGCGTTCTTATTATGTTCATCTGATATTTAAGCAAATCATCAAATATATCTTTTTCAATATTAAATTTTTTAAGAAACGGAATCATTTCTTCATAGAATCGTTCGAGGTTCATAACAGAATGAAGAACAACGTATTCATTGTTATCCCAAACAGCATCACCAAACGGTTCAAATGTAAGTCTTGCATTTTTTACACCTGAAGATAAATCATCTGCATGCTGCTTTAATTCTGCATATAATCCTGAAATCATATAATCAGGATTTTCTTCAAAATAATCAAGTACGCTATCATAAAATGATTCATATGGTATATTTTTTTCATTATAGAGATATAATGCAAAAATTCTTAAAAGACCGGCACCGTGAAGTGCTTTTACTATATAATAAAACACATTTGATTTAATCCACATTTTTCTGCTCATTGTATTAGTTTCAACAACAAGCAAATTGTATTCGGGAACTGCAAATTTCTCATTACTAAAATGAGGACGGATTATTTCGTTTCTTACAGTTCTGATACCATGCTTTTTCATATATTCAGGCTGACCGATTATTGCATTAGGAAGCAAGATACAATTATAAACTTCAAAAACAAAATGCTGACCGATTTCAAACAACTTACCGATTCCTTGAATAAAACTCTCATAAGTTTCACCTGGAAGTCCCAAAATCAGTTCAGAATATGTTCTCATTTTTGCTTTGTTATACTTTTCGAGAAGATTTTTATAAAAATCAAGCATGCCGTTTTTTCTGCCAATATTATCAAGTACAACAGGTGACAAACTCTGAAATGAAAGCGTTGCCCCGATTCTGTCAAATTCACACTCACTAAAAATTTTAACAATTTCAAAAACATTTTCAAAATTGTTTTTAGCGTAATTCATGCGCATCTTTTCAGGAAATCCAGTTCGTTTTTTCGCAGAAGCAAGTTCCTTTGCAATTTCAATATCTCTTTCAAACATACCGAAGTTAGCATCAGCACCCCATACGAAAGCAATTTTATGATCAGACATCCACTTTATTTCATCTTTTATTCGTTCAAACGGGAACAATCTTGTTTTTGATTTTAATAATCCCCAATCACAATATGCGCAGCTGTAAGGACAACCACGGCTTGTTTCAAGTATTGTATTGAATGTAATATCCGGGTAAGATAAAAATATATCTTCAAACCAACCATCAAGATACGGTGATGGGTAATCAAGTGAATTCTGAATTTTTGTTTCTGTTCTTATATACTCTCCGTTTTTCATTCTGAATGAAATATTCGGAACATCTTCAAGTGGTTTATTAAGCGCTATAGCTTCAAGAATCAACTTTATAGTCTCTTCACCTTCACCATGACTAAGTATATCAATATACGAAAATTCTTCAAGAAAAGAAAAATTATCCGGAACATTATGTCCACCAAAGTTTATTATACAATCAGGAAATTTGTCTTTTACTGCTTTTGCCAACAACTTATTATATTCAGTACTCCAACAATAATTAGAGAAACCGATAAATGCAGGATCTTCAAGCTTATTTACAACATTATCTATTTCGTCTCTGAGAAATATAAATTCTTTAAATTTATAATTATTTTTTACTATATCACTAGTCCATGCTGATGCAACAAGAATTCCAGCTGTATACGGCAGATAAACATTTTTAGCACCTGAACACTCAGATACATCCACCTGAACAAAATAAACATTTTTCATAAAACAGCCTCATTTCACGCAAATTGTTTATTTTATTATATCATCAGGGAATATTAAAGTCAACAAACTGAGATATACACACACAAAGTTCACTTTTTGTTAACAAATTTTAGTATAAAATGGAGTCATACACAAGAACTAAGTAAAACTTAACAAGAAAACCGTTTAGTCAAGACGCATAAAAAATCTTCTTTTATTATATATACTTCCCTTTAATAAACCTTAAAAATACATATTTGCGAATTCAAAAAAATGATTGTTCACAGAAAAAGAGAGCTATACAGCTCTCTATATTCCGTTAAGTTTTATTATTTTTGAACTAATCTCTTCAGTTATGTAATCTGCAACAATAATTCCGTATATTTTATCATCTTTAAATTCCGTTTGAAGGAATTTACTGTTGATATATTTTGAATTAAACATAGGAACACAAAATCTTGTGCAACTCATAAGACAGATGTTAAAATATGAATTATTCATTTGTGAATCAAGAAAGTTCTTAATTGTTGACCATTTTTTTCGGCCTTCAACTTTATATGAATCCTGTACAAACATATAAGAAATTATATCATCAGTATCAAGAGACTTAATTTCAGAAGTTCGCCAATCATCTACAAATGTCGAGCCGACATAAGGATACGAGCTGAAATTGATACCAGAATTTGAATCATTGAAAACATCAGGATCGGCACCGACAACACGGAGAAGAACAATCTTACCGCGGATTTCACCCATTGACGGAATTCGGTTTTCAAGATACCATTCATTTTTAAAATCCTTGATGTACTTTTCATAAAAAGCTGCAAAGAAAGAATCTCCGGTACAACTTGCAGCTTCTTTCAACTGAAAAAGTATCGTTTCAGACGGGTTTTCTCTGAGAAACTTCTTACAACAACTGACAATATCATCAGCCATAAGGTGTTCACTCCAGAAACCAAATTTTTTATGACATGAAGCAATACTGTGATTTGCAACAAATTTGTTTCCGTCAAATTTAAATCTGAAATCAAAATATCTTACACCAATATCAAGCTGTTGTGCAACAGTAAGATTCTGCGTTTTACTGATAAAAGCAAAATCAATATAACGGCATGAACTGTCATGCGTTCCCGGAATTGTTACAGATGATATTATTCTGTCATCTGAAATTTTTGACATCCAATTTTTCATAGTATTAAAATTCAAGTGTTGCATCATAATCAGAAATATCGTAATTTCCGACTGAATGTTTCAACATCTCATACATATCTATATTTTCACCCTGTGAACCATGAAGTTTTTTATTTAGTATTTTAAAAACAGGTTTTAATCTGCTGAACACTTTCAGGATAGTATCGCCTTCGGGAGTTCCCTCACGAAATGGCTGATCTCCTTCAAAGAGATTTCTTACAACATCTACAGCAAGCTCAATAAATTTTCTGTCTGCAATACTTTTGTCAGCTCTTACAAAAAACAACATTGCAATCCTGCCGACACTCCATGTTCCGAGTATTTTTCCTATAAAAGAAACGATTTTATGAAGTTTAGGATTATCTTTTCCGAATTTACGCAAAAATCGTGCAGGATCATTCTGCATACTTCCTATTATCGTTCTTATCATCCGTTCAAACTGATTTTTGAGATACACCTTACAGCTCACACCGTTTGTGTCCCACTCAAAATCAGGTACAGCTATACTTTTGACTGTTACAGCAGATGAACTCTCAACAGTACAAAGTCTGATATATGCAGGACAACCTATCAAAGAACCTGTACAAACATCATAGAAGACATTTCCGTTATCTGTTGTTACTTTGTTGATACTCTGATTATGCATATGTCCGGTAAAAATGAGGTGCACACCGTTATCCGCAAGAAAAGTATATAGTTTTTTGCTTTCTTTCTGTCTTGCGTCGGGAATGAGTGTAAGAACAGGCTGTCCCGGAAGAACAGGATAATGCTCCATTGCAACCATCATCTGACCGTCTTCCTTTGCTTTATCCATCTGTTCTTTTGCCCACGCAAGAAGTTCATCAGAATAAGCAATATTTTTCTTTTCTGCACTGTCATTGCACAGAACAAGAAGTCTTATTCCGTCAGCAAGCTGAGCTACATACGAAAGATTTTCTTTATACAAAGATATTGCATCATCATAACCGAATTCACGGTAATAGTCATACAAATCAAAGAATTTTACACCCTCGACTGTCTGTCTTCCCTCCCGGGTATATTCAAAAGGATATTCTTCAATATCGTGACCTGCAGTTACTATGAAAATTTTCTTACCTGTATTTTTAAGCACTTTCAGTTTTTCGGAAAACTCTTCGTGACTTGCCTTTTCCCCGTTGAAAGAAAGATCACCTGCAATAAGAATTGTATCAGTCTCTGTCTGAGATGCAAGATAATCAAAAACAGAATCATTTATATATGGTGTTTCGGCATAACATTTCTGTTCAAAATCCATAAACTCTTCGTAGGCATCTCCTGCAGCAGAAAGACTCTTTGCAAAGTAATGAGTATCTGTTATAACAAAAAATTTAAACGGTTTCATTTATGCCTCCGCCTGAGAGGTTTCTTCAGTTTCAGCGTTTTTATTTCTGAGTGCAACTACCTGATTGTGAATATCTTCTTTTGTTTTTCCAGTGAGCTTATAGAAGAAGAAAGGCACACCGGCAAGGAACATCATAATACCATGCACAATTGTATAGAAGAAAAGAAGAAGAATTTTTGTTTCAAAAACCTGGTCAGGTGCATTGGGAACATAGTGAATGATTGAATTATCACCGTAAAGCACGAGAGGTGCGAGAGTACTTGCAATTGTTCCGCTGATGAGAGTACCGATAGAAATAACAAAAGGCATTGATGCATCGAGTCTCTTTCCTGTTTTAAGTTCGATATCTTCAAGTACATCAGCCTGGAACATCGAGGGCAGAAGATTTGATGCACCGAACTGAAGACCAATAAGGAAAAGGAATGCAACAAACACAATCATAAGAACTGTGTTGGGATTTTTGAAATAGAAATAACCAACAGCAAATGCAATGCAGTTTGCTGTAACAGAATATATACCGCTGGCAATATAAAGAACTCTTGCATCAAACTTTTTAAGAAGGAAATTAATTACAAGCATACCTACAGCAGTACCGATACCGACAGGAAGAACAAATATAATCTTCTTTGAAGCTGAACCGAGAACTGCAATAGCAAGGAATGTTTCCATATATGTTGCAACACCTCTGAAACTCTTAAGGAATTCAGAGAAAATGATTGTCCACGCATACTTATTACTGATAATATCCTTAAATCCTTCAAGAGGATTCTTTTTCTCTGCTGTGTAAGGAATTCGCTCTCTTACAACATTCATGCCGAGAAGAACGGTAATAACACCTGCAACACCGCAAATAGCAGAACTGATTATGTACTGCAGACCTTCGTTGTCTTTCCAGATAAGACCGACAACAAGCAGAACAACAAGAGGTGCTGAGTTGCCAACTGCAGAAGAAATACTTCTGAATGAAAGAAGCTGGTCACGTTCTTTCATATTGGGCGTCATAACATTTGCAATCATATTGATCGAGTTACCGAATGTACAGATAATACCCCATGCAATATTAATTGTAAGAACATAAATAATAAGAGTTGTTCCTGCAATGCCCTTGGGAGCTATAAAGTTAAGCATAAGAACAACAAGCATCGGCAATGCAATAGTAAGCACAATAGGTCTGAACTTACCTTTTTTACCCATTCTTCTGCCGTCAATGTACATAACGATAAAGAAGTTGAGAATAAAACATGACACACTTGTTATTGCTGAGCAAAGTGAATTCATATCTTCTGAAAGACCAAGTACATTTACAAGGTAAGCATTTCTGTTACCGCCTACCATACCTGTCATCATAGTGTAGAAGAATACACCCATAAGATAAAGAATCCATTCTTTTGTTTTCAAATGTTTTGTTTCACCTGAATTAGCAGCTGAAATGCCCATTGAAAAACCTCCTTTAATTTAGGAATATATTACACTGAAATATTATATCATCGCAAACGATATAAATCAATAAAATAATTATTAATTTTAAAACAATATAAAATGTACTTTTTTTTGTACATTTTATGTGATATAATACAACTGCAATAAAACCACGGTAAATGAGGTTAAAATATATGGCTAAATCATCAAATCAAAAATTAAAAATGTTATATATTGCAGATTTCCTTTATAAAAAAACAGATGAAAATCACAGTGTTTCAACTGCTGAAATTATTGAAATGCTGAAAAGCAACGGTATTGAAGCTGAAAGAAAAACAATATACTCCGACATAGAAGCATTAAAACTTTACGGTCTTGACATTATAATTTCAAAAGGAAGAGGCGGCGGAGTCGCTATGCTTTCTCGCCAGTTTCAGCTGTCGGAACTGAAACTTCTTGTTGATGCCGTACAGTCTTCACGATTTATTACACAAAAAAAGAGTCTCGACATAATAAAAAAACTCAGCAACCTTGCAAGTAGTTATGAAAAAGATGATCTCCAACGAGAGGTTTACATACTAAACAGAATAAAGAACGATAATGAAAACATTTTTTACAGTACCGATGCAATTCATAAAGCAATACATACTGACAGAATGATTTCATTCAGATACTTCAATTACAGCACTGAAAAAAAGAAAATTTATCATAAAAACGGAGATAAAATCAAGGTCAGCCCGTTCGGACTTCAATTCGACAGTGAAAAATATTATCTGATTGCATTTGATACTTATGCAGGAAAAATCAAACACTATCGAGTTGATAAAATGGAAAATGTTGAAATTATTGATGAATCACGCGACGGTAAAGGATATTTCAGAAAATTTGATCTTGCAGAATATGCAAATGCAACTGTTACAATGTATCAGGGTGAAGTAGCAGATGTAACACTTAAACTGCCTGAAAATCTTGCAGGCGTTGTAATCGATAAATTCGGAAAAAAATGCAGATTTACAAAAACAACTGACGGCGAATATCTGGTTACAGTTAAAGCAACTCTCACTCCTACATTATACTCATGGATTTTTACATTCGGCGGAGAAATGAAAATAACTGCCCCCGAAAAGGCAGTTAATGAATACAAAATTCAGCTCAGCAAAGCAATGAAAAGCATGGCTTCTTCAACAAACTGATTATTTGTTAAAAGCAACGGCAAGAGCAGCATAATCACCTATATTATCGCCAAGCTTTGCAGGCACAATGTTACATACAGATGCAGATAACGAAAGGGCTTCCTGCTCAATTGTTTTCTGCATTGTTTTTTTAAGAAGCGAACCGCTGCGTTCATAAATACTTCCGATAACAATCACTTCAGGATTAAGCACATCAATAAGAACTGACAATCCTCTGCCGAGATATTCACCGCAGATTTCATAAATTCTGACAGCAAGCTGATCTCCTGCATCTGCAGCCATTGCAACGGTTTTTGCAGTTACATTCTCAATTTCATCTGCACTGCTGCAATAAGATGGATTTTCACCGTTCATAATTGCCTCGAGCGTAAGTTTTTTTGCATACTGAGCAATACCTCCACCGGAACAGTAACCTTCAAAGGAGCCTGCCTTACCGTAACCGACAGGACCTTCTTTTTCCATTCTTACATGACCTATCTCCCCTGCCATACCGTTTGTTCCTTCATAGAGACGACCGCCAAGAATCAATCCTGCCCCCATTCCGGTACCGAATGTAAGAAAAATCATATTGTCTGCTCCGACTCCTGCACCGAATTTCCATTCTGCAACAGCACAAGCATTAGCATCATTCTGAAGAAATGTTTTTACACCGAATTCAGATTCACACATGCTTACAATCGGTACATTATCCCACCCCGGAAGATTAGGAGGAGACATAATAACACCTTTTTTGCTGTCAAGAGGTCCGCCGCAACTGATTCCGACAGATTCAATCTTATTAAAATCAAGGTTATTTTCTTTAATTATTTCATGAACCAGAGAAAATAATTTTCCGAGAGTATAATTATATCCTTTTTCCGCCTCAGTTGGAATTGCCTTTCTGCAGACAATGTTCATTTTTTTATTTTCATATCTGCCGAGAACTACTGCACATTTTGTACCGCCGATATCTAATCCGAGATAATATTCTTTCATAACATCACCAAAACATTTAATCATAAATCCGAGTAGTTGATTTTTCTTTTCTTAAAATAATACTCTTTGTCATAGTCGCTGATTTCCCTGAGCACTCTGCAGGGATTACCTACAGCAACAACATTTGCAGGAATATCTTTTGTAACAACGCTTCCTGCTCCGATAACTGAATTGTCACCTATTGTTACACCCGGCATAATAAGAGCACCTGCGCCTATCCAGCAGTTTCTTCCGATATATACAGGCATATTGTACTGATATGCCTTTTCACGCAGTTCAGGAAGAATCGGATGACCGGCCGTTGCAATAACAACATTTGGAGCAATCATAGTACAGTCACCAACATAAATGTGAGTATCATCAACAAGAGTAAGGTTGAAATTTGCATAAACGTTATCACCAAAGTGACAATGTTTTCCACCCCAGTTAGCATGAAGAGGCGGCTCAATATAGCAATTTTCTCCCATTTCCGCAAACATATCCTTAAGCATGCTTTCGCGCAGTTCAAGCTGAGTCGGTCTTGTCATATTAAAATCATAAAGTTTATCAAGACATTCAAGTTGTTCGTTCATTATACTGTCATCACTGGGATAATAAATATCACCGGTGTGCATTTTTTCTTTATCTGTCATTTAAGGAATCTCCTTTTAAAGAAAGCTGACTTGCAAAAGCAGGTCAGCCTTAATTTATTATTTGATATAAAATCAGACAAAATCTTTGCCTCTGAGATACATCCATGCCGCAACATACTTGATAGCAGCTCGTTTTACATCATGACAGCTGACATCAAAATAATGTTCATCATTAACAAGAATGAGTGAGTCTTTAGCAGCAATCCATACTCTGTTCATTGTCAAAACAGGCATTTCAACCTTTTCACCGTCATCCTTTACTACAACAAACTTATCTTTGTAAAGCTGAAGTTTGGCATGATCAGCAACAGGGATTTTTGCATCTTCTTTGATTGTACGGATTACCTGATCTGTATCTTCAAAAATGAGTTCATCATCTTTTGCAGAAAGCACCTTTTCTTTCCAGATTTTTCTCTGCCACTTATCCCAGTCAAGAACATTGTCAAAAACAACTTCACTATCTTCACTGTGGAAGAATGCATCAGTTCCGTATTCAACATTATAACCGCAGGCATCACACTTAAGATAATCACCTTTACTGTGAAGCTCACCTATTGTTTTACACATGGGGCAGACATAGAGAATTCTTTCAAGATATTCTGCCATATTTTCACCGGTATATGTTTTTGTATTCTTACGCTGTTCTTCAAAAGCGTTTACGTAAGTATCTTTTCTGATAATTTCATTAACTTCTTCTACAGTCATCTTTGCAAGTTCTTCTGCAGAATATTCATTAACTACCTGACCGAAAACAGGACCTACCTTATTGGTATTTGCCCAACGGGGACTTCTGAGGTATCCGCCTATAAAACGATGAGTAATAAGAGCTTTACCTGAATCTTTGACGAGTTTACCTGTGTTTTCTGAAATAAATCCTGTTTCGCCGTTAAGACTTGTGCTGCCCTCTGCAAAAAGTCCGACAGGAATGTCAGCCTTGAGAGTGTCAAGAATATCATTCCACAAAACTTCGGGGGGATTGCTTCTTCTCTTAACGATAACACCGCCGAGATACTTGATTACAAAACCGAGAAGTCCGCCACGTGTTACATGGTCACTTGCAACAAATCGGATGTACTTATTGAATTCAAGCATAAGGAATCCTGGATCAAGAGCATCTGTATGGTTTGAAATAACAAGAAATGTCTTGTTTTTAGGTGTATAAGGTTCCATATAAGCATTCAGCTTTTTGAATGCTGCCTTTTTGAGTGTTTTAAAAACAAGCATAACCATAAAACGATTACGGTTGTAGCCTTTTCTCATTTCTCTTCTGCTGCGGCTCATTTATTATTCTCCTCCTCATTAGCTTCATCTTCAAGAACTCTGTATGCAACCTTACCAACAAGAGTTCTGGGAAGTTCTTTTCTGAAAACTATTTCTCTGGGACGCTCAATAACATCAAGATGCTTCTTGCAGTACTCAAGAATTTTTATTTTTTCTTCTTCAGATTCTGCAACACCTTTTTTAAGAACAATATATGCTCTTACTTTGTGCATTTTGTAAGTATCTTTTACACCGATTGCACAAGAATAATCAATATCAGGATGTCTGTCAAGAACCTTCTCAATCTGTGCAGGATAAATATTGTATCCGCTGGAAATAATCATTCGCTTGATACGCTGTTTATAGTAAACAAAACCTTCTTCATCAACACTGCCGAGATCGCCTGTAAACAACCACTTTATACCGTTTTCATCATAACGAAGAGTTTTTTCATTTTCCTCTTCCTGTTTTCTGTAACCGAGCATGATTGTGGGACCTGAAATTATAATTTCACCAAGTTCACCTACAGGTTTTTCATTGAAAGTTCCTGGTTCTACTATCTTGAAAATCATGTCACGAAGAGGTAAGCCTATACTTCCCTCTTTGTATCTGTCAACAGGAGTAAGACAAGTTGCATTTACACTTTCTGTAAGACCGTATCCCTCACGGATCTGAACCTTTGCATTATGTTCTCTGAAAAATGCGTCACATCTCTTTTTAAGCTCAGGTGACAAAGCATCACCGCCGCTGAAAACACCTACAAGGAACGAAAGGTCTGCATCCTTGAAAATATCAACATTAAGAAGTGCCTCATAAAGAGTTGGAACACCTGCAATAAAATTTGGCTTCTTTTTAAGAACTGCTTCAGCATATGTTTCCTTTGTGAACTGAGGTATCAGAATACATTCTGCACCGTTTTCAAGAATAGTGTGAATGCCGATTCCCAAGCCAAAGCCGTGGAAAAGAGGCATAACTGAAAGGAACTTTACACCGCATGTAAGATTACAACCGCATTTTTCTGCAAGCTGCATTCCGAGTGCGTTAAATCCGAAATCTGAAAGACAGATTCCTTTGGGAGTGCCTGTTGTTCCTCCACTGTAAAGGATTACTGCAGTTTTATCTTTCTCATACTGCATTGCGGGCAATCTGACATTCCAACCTGTTTTTACAAAATCATTCCAGAGAATCCCCTGTCCCTTTTCGGGATATTTGAGATAAGCTTTACCTGATTTAATTGTATATCCCATTGCAAGTACGGGATTTAGTTCTTCCTGAATTCTCGCAACAATAATACCGATATCTCTTTTTGTATCTGCTACTGCCGCATGAACTTTTTCATAGAAATTATCAAGCGTAAGAATCATTTTACTATCAGAATAGTTAAGATAATAAGTAATATTACTCTGTGATGAAAGAGGATGAATAACACTTGAAATTGCACCGATTCTGTTAAGTGCATATATACATACAACAGCCTGAGGAATATTAGGAGTACAGATTGTAACAACATCGTTCTTTCTGATACCTGATTTATAAAAAGCTGCTGCAGCCTGTTCTATTTTTTTAATTAAAGTACTGAATGAAGTTATTTTACCCATAAAATCAAGGGCAGGGCCTTTCGGAAAACGATCGGCGGCATTTTTCACAGCACCGAACATAGTTGTTTCCGGGTATGGATGACTGACTTGCGTCATATCAAGCACCTGTTTTTTCATTTGGTTTCCTCCTGTGTTTTCTTTCGGCCTTTTTAAACATATTTACTTAATTATAATAGAAAACAATTTTTTTTGCAATATTAATATAATATTTTTTATTTGTTAAAATAAACAATATTAACAGTTCTATTCTTTTGAATTTCATATGTAAATTTTATAAATAATTCAACATATAAAAAACAGTATTGAAAACTTTAATCAAAGCATGGTATAATAACAAAAAATCTGTGAGGTAAAACAATGAAATTCAGACATTCCTGGTGCACTGACAACGGCGGTGTTCCGAATCTTGATGAAAACATAAAAAAATATATATCTGTTAGACCTTCCGAAAGACAGTTGAAATTCAACGAGATGAAATACTATAATTTCATCCATTTCGGAGTTAATACTTTTATGGGAAGAGAATGGGGAGACGGCACAGAAGACCCGAAAATTTTCAATCCCACTCAGCTTGACACAGATCAGTGGTGCAGAATACTTAAAGCGACAGGATCAAAAGGCATTATCTTTACAGCTAAACACCATGACGGTTTCTGTCTCTTTGACACAAAATATACTGATCACAGTGTTATGAACAGTCCTTACGGCAAGGATATAGTTAAAGAATTAAAAAACAGCTGTAAAAAATACGGACTTAAATTAGGCATTTATCTTTCACCATGGGACAGACATGAAAAAACCTACGGTTCTGATGCTTACAATGACTATTTTATAAATCAGCTCACTGAATTGTGTACAAACTATGGTGAAATATTCTGTTTCTGGTTCGATGGTGCCTGCGGTGAAGGACCTGATGGGAAAAAACAGAAATATGACTGGGACAGATATTATGAAACAATAAGAAAATATCAGCCTGAAGCAATAGTTGCAAACTGCGGTCCCGATGTAAGATGGATAGGTAACGAAGCCGGAAGAACAAGAAAAGCTGAATGGAGTGTCATCCCATGGACTGATGACACAATAGATTCTGTTGCTGAAAAATCACAGAAAAACGAAGCGTTCGGTATAGATTGCTTTGACAGAACAGACGAAGATCTCGGAAGCCGTGAAATGATCAAAGGAAAAGCAAACCTTGTATGGTGCCCGGCTGAAGCAGATGTTTCAATCAACTACGGCTGGTTCTGGCAAAGTGACAATTATTACAAGGAAAGAAATAAAGTGCCCTGCAGAACAGCAAAAGAACTTGCAGATATATACTTTGCAACAGTTGGCGGAAACGCATCTCTTCTTCTCAATGTTCCCACTGACAAAACCGGCCTTATCAATCCCCGCGAAATCAAAATTCTCAAGGAATTCACAAAAATAATTCATGATACTTTCAAAGAAACAATGCCGTTTGATTTATCTTTGGTTTCTCCTGACGGTGATGAATGTGCACCGGGAACCAATTCATTTCTCATGCAGAATGATGAAGCTGCAATAAGACTTCGTCCCAACGGAAAATTCAGAACACTTGTTGTTGAAGAAGATATCCGCTATTCACAGCGAGTTGAATCATTTTCAGTATTTGCTGACGGTAAACATGTGAAAGATTCAACATGCATAGGCGCATGCAGAATACTGAGATTTCCCAATGGCATTGATGCAGATGAAGTTGATATTGTTATAACAATGTCAAGATCAAACCCGATAATCAAAAATATTAATCTTTACAAATAATCGCAAAAAAAATCACCTCAGATGAGGTGATTTTTTATTTAAACGGGAAGTTTTGTAACATCAACCCATTTTATAAAACATGAAAGTTCTTCAAGTTCTGCAATAGTCAGTTCAATAGCACTGTTTGAACTACCACATGCGGGAAATACCGTTTCAAAGCGTTTCAGAGATTCGTCAAGATAAACCTCAACACCGTCATTTACAGCAAACGGACAGACACCACCTACTGCATGACCGGTAAGATTTTCTGCTTCATCAAAAGAAAGCATTTTGGCTTTAGCATGAAATTCTGCCTTATATTTCGGATTATCAATTTTGACATCTCCTGCCGCAACAATAAGAACTACGCGTTCATCCACATGAAAGGACAGAGTTTTTGCTATACGGCACCCTTCACAGCCGAGTGCCTGTGCTGCAAGATCAACAGTTGCACTTGAAACATCAAACTCAAGAATTCTGTTTTCAAAACCCTTTGTTCTGAAATAATTTCTTACTTTTTCAATCGCCATTTATATCACCTGTTTTTATTCAACATCTTCAGGAATTCCTCCTGTAAACTGACTGTTATAAAGCATTGCATAGAATCCGTCAGAATCAAGCAACTGTTTATGAGTTCCCTGTTCCACAATTTTACCGTGACGCATCACAATAATATTGTCTGCATTTTTAATAGTTGAAAGTCTGTGTGCAATAACAAAACATGTTCTGCCCTTCATAAGTTCCTGCATTGCTTCCTGAATAAGCAGTTCAGTTCTTGTATCAACTGACGATGTAGCTTCATCAAGAATAAGAATTTTCGGATTCTTAAGAAGTGCTCTTGCAATAGTAATAAGCTGACGCTGTCCCTGAGAAATATTGGTTCCGTCTTCTGTGAGTTCGGTATCGTATTTTTTAGGCAAAGTCATAATATAATCATGTATATTTGCAGACTTTGCTGCAGCTTCAACCTGTTCGTCAGTTGCATCATCAACACCATACATGATATTCTCTTTGATTGTTCCTTTAAACAACCAGGTATCCTGAAGAACCATTCCGAAATTATCTCTGAGTGCATTTCTTGACATTTTCATTATATCCGTGCCGTCAATAAGAATCTGACCGCTTTTAATGTCATAGAAACGCATAAGCAGATTGACTATTGTTGTTTTTCCTGCTCCGGTAGGACCTACTATTGCAACAAGATGACCCGGGCTTGCAGTGAGTGAAAAATCATCAATAAGCGCAACATCTTCTTTATATCTGAATGAAACATTTCTGAATTCAACATTACCGTGAAGAAGACCTTTAGGTTCTTCCTCAGTATTGTCAGGAGTCTGTTCCTCTTCATCAAGCAGGTCAAAAACACGCTCTGCCGATGCAAGTGAAGACTGAATATTGTTTATCATTCGGGAAATATTTGTAATCGGTGATGAAAACATTGATGAATAAGTAAGAAACGCTTCAATTGAGCCGAGACCAAGTGTTCTTGTAATAATCTTACCGGTATTGAACCATTTTCCGATATAATAACATCCGCCGATGATACAGACAGAAACATAGTTTACATTTTTGCAAAGTGTAAGCACGGGATTGAGAACACCTGCAATCATGTTTGCTACAAAACTGTTTTTTCTGAGGTTGTTATTGATAATTTTGAATTCATCAATTGATTTCTGTTCATGATTGAAGATCTTTACAAGGCTGTGACCGGAATACATTTCTTCAACATGGCCGTTCATTGCACCCATTGATCCCCAATACTTTGAGAACCATTTTTTTGAAATTTTTGAAACTTTGTAAGCAATTGTACCGCTGAAAGGAACAAGGAAAATTGCAGCAAATGTCATTATGAGATTACCTGAACGAAGCATCATATAAAGTGCACCGACAACCTGTATTATACCTGTAAGCACTGTAATAAAGCTGTTCTGAATGTTCTGAGAAACATTATCAATATCATTTACTACTCTGCTTATAATTTCACCCTTTGTATTTTTATCAAAATAACTCAGGGGAAGATTTGAAAGCTTGACATTTACCTGCTGTCTGAGGTTGAAAACAAGTTTCTGTGTAACACCTGCACCAACAAACTGCTGAACAAATGTCATAAAACCGACCATAAAATAAATGGCACCAAGTGTTATAAGCTGAAAAGAAATTGAAGATGTGTCAGTTATATTTCCGAAATTGATAGCAGTACCGTAATTTACATAATCTTCAATTGCAAACTGAATGCTGTCAATTATCTGCGCCATATATTCAGGTGCTACAACGCCTGCAACAGTTGAAAGAACTGAAGAAATACATACAACCGCAACACCGAACCAATACGGTTTTAGCAGACCGAAGAATCTGCCTGCAGTACCTTTTGCGTTTGCCGGTTTCTTTTCATCATCTTTTTTATTGTTGTATGATGAATACTTACTTTCAAAATAAGTGTCTTCAGAATTGAGAATATTTTTTATTTTTAAATCATTCTTACTCATACAGCAGCCTCCTTTTCATCATCAGAAAGCTGTGAAGCAACAATGCTCTTATAGACTTCACAATTTTTCAGCAATTCTTCATGTTTGCCTATGCCGACGGCCTTACCTTCATCCATAACAATAATTCTGTCTGCATTTATAACAGTACCGACACGCTGAGCAACAATAATAAAGTTTGCATCGGGCAGATTCTCTTTGAGAGATGCTCTGAGTCTTGCGTCTGTTGCAAGATCAAGTGCTGAAAAACTGTCATCAAAAATATAGATTTCAGCATTCTTTACAATTGCCCTTGCAATAGCAAGACGTTGTTTCTGACCGCCTGAAAAATTCTTACCTGCCTGAGATACAAAGCTGTCGATGCCGTCATCCATACTGCTTACAAATGATTTTGCCTGAGCAATTTCAATTGCACGCCAGATTTCATCATCGGTAGCATCGGGATTACCGAAAGAAACATTATCTTTGATAGTTCCGCTGAAAAGATAACTCTGCTGAGGCACATATGCTATACGGTTATGAAGATCACTGAATGACATATCACGGATATCAACACCGTTTACAAGAATCTGACCTTCTGTTACATCGTAAAGTCTGGGAATAAGGTTAACAATTGTTGATTTTCCGCAACCTGTAACTCCGATAACAGCAGTTACTTCACCGGCCTTTGCTGTAAAACTAAGATCTGATACAGCATCAAGTCTTATCTTTTCTGCAGATTCATCAGTCTTAACGGATTCATTTACTTTATCTTCTGCTGCGGCTTCTTCAGAAGCATTCTTTTTCTCTTTTTTCTTATCAGGTGAAGATAACCATCTTACAAACCATGATTTTTTCTTCTCTTCAGCAGGAGGATTGTATCTGAATGAAACATTTCTGAATTCAAGAAGTCCTTTAACATTTTCATCAGGTTTTACAGGATTTTCAGTTTCTGTGATTTCAGGTACAGAATCAAGAATTTCGTTAATACGTTTAGCTGAAACAGAAGCACGGGGAAAACCTACAATAATTCCTATAACAGAAGCAATGGCTCCTATTATCAATGTAAAATATGTTATAAACATATACATATTGGGAATTGTATCCAGAATCTGTTTTTTGGAAAGTCCCGGAGCCATAACATCATTTACACTTACATAAATGATATAACAGATAAGTGAATAAAGCGCTACAGTTATTATCGGCAGAAGACTTGATACAATTCGAGTTGCAACAAGGCTGATTTTTGTGAGTTTCTTATTGCTTTCATCAAAACGTTCATCTTCATATGCAGATTTATTAAAAGCTCTGATAACTCGTATACCGCTGATCTTGCCGCGGAGGATAAAATTGAGCTTATCAAGAAGTTTCTGAACCTTTGAAAACATCGGCATAATAAAAATGAGCAAGAGAATTGCCACGCCTGCAAGAATAGGAATTATAATAAATATAAGTCTGAGCAGACTGCGGTTTGTTGCATATGCCATGTAAAATCCGCCTATAAGCATGATAGGTATGGGCAGAATTGACTTAAGTGAATTAAGAATTACCTCATGTACCTGACGGACATCATTTGTTGTTCTTGTCATAAGTGATGAAACACCGATTTTATCCACATCGCATTGTGCAAGATGAGATACCTTTTCAAAAACGATATTTCTTATTCCCATTGCATAATTGACGGTAGTTTTTGTTGAAAAATACGTATTCAGAACAGAAACCACACCGCCTGCAATTGTCATAAGAAGCATAATTGCACCGTAGTAGATAATATTGTTCATGTCCTTTGAAATGATACCCTCACTTAATATATATTTTGTAAAAATAGGAATCAATATTTCAAGAACAGCGTATACAGCAGAAAACAATATTGACAAAATCAATGTTCCTCTGTAAGGTTTCAGCATTTTCAGCATTCTGATCATTGTTTCACATCCAATACTAAGTTTAAAAAAAACAATATGCCATAATATTGTAATTATAGCATACTGTTTTTATTTATTCAAGTATTAATCATTCAAGTTCAAAAGCACCTGTATAGAGCTGATAATATTTACCCTTTTCAGATATAAGCTTTTCATGATTGCCTCTTTCAATAATTCTGCCCTGATCGAGAACCATGATAACATCTGAATTCTTGACTGTCGAAAGTCTGTGCGCAATAACAAAAACTGTTCTGCCGTGCATAAGGGCATCCATACCTCTCTGAACGATAGCTTCTGTTCTTGTATCAATTGATGAAGTTGCTTCATCAAGAATCATTACGGGAGGATCTGCAACAGCAGCTCGTGCAATTGAAATGAGCTGACGCTGTCCCTGAGAAAGACCGCTGCCGTCACCTTCAAGCACAGTGTTGTATCCGTCGGGAAGCATTCTTATAAATCCGTCTGCATTTGCAAGCTTTGACGCTGCGATACATTCTTCATCTGTTGCATCAAGTTTACCGTAGCGGATATTATCCATAACAGTACCTGTGAAGAGATTGGCATCCTGAAGAACGATACCCATTGAACGGCGGAGATCGGCTTTTTTTATCTTATTTATATTTATACCGTCATAACGGATTTTTCCGTCTGCAATATCGTAGAATCTGTTGATAAGGTTTGTGATTGTTGTTTTGCCTGCACCTGTAGCACCGACAAAAGCTACTTTCTGACCGGGTTCAGCATAAAGTGAAACATTATGAAGAACTGTTTTGCCATCAACATATCCGAAATCAACATCATCAAGAACGATGTCACCCTTAAGAAGAGTGTATGTGACTGTGCCGTCCCTGTGAGGATGTTTCCATGCCCACTGACCTGTTCTTTTTTCACTTTCAGTGATATTGCCGTTTTCATCTGTGACACAGTTGACAAGAGTAACATAACCGTCATCTGTTTCAGGTTTCTGGTCAAGAAGACCGAATATTCTTTCTGCACCTGCCATTGCCATTGCTATTGCATTAATCTGCTGAGATACATGAGAAATCGGCTGGATAAAGCTTCTAGAAAGTGTAAGGAATGAAGCAATTGTACCGAGTGTGAGTGTACTCATACCAGTAATAGTAAGGTTTGGAATTTCTTTGATAGCAAGAAGTCCTCCTACGATTGCAAGAACAACATAGAGCATATAACCCATATTGTTCATAACAGGACCAACAACGTTACCGTATGTGTTTGCTTTTTTCATGTTGCCGAAAAGGACTTCATTTCTTTTGTCAAATTCAGCCTTTGACTTGTCTTCGTAGCAGAAAACCTTAACAACTTTCTGTCCGTTTATCATTTCTTCAATATAGCTGTTAATTTCTGCAACTGACTTCTGCTGCTGCATAAAGTATTTTCCGCTCTTGCCTCCGATATATCCCATTGTTCTGAGAACAATAAAGAGAAAAACAATAACAATTATTGTAAGCCACACACTCTGTCTGAGCATTGAAAAGAAAACAGCAACAATAGTTACAACAGATGAAATTGCCTGAGGTACAGACATAGAAAGCATCTGACGGAGACTGTCGGTATCGTTGGTATAATGACTCATTACATCACCGAAGTTATTTGCATCAAAATACTTTACGGGGAGAGTCTGCATATGTGAGAACATTTCATCTCTGATTTTTTTAAGAATACCTTGTGAAACAGAAGACATTATACGACTGTAAAACAATCCTGACAAAGCACCGCATACAAAAAATACAGCCATTTTTACAAGAGCCATTGCCAGATCTGCGAAGCCGACTGTCGGATTCACATCAAGCATCGGTTTCACATAATCGTCAATAAGTGTTTCAAGGAAAAGAGATGTCATAACACTAGCTATTGCTGAAGTAAAAATAAATATAACAACAAGAGCAAGATGAATTTTGTATTTACTGAAATATGACAGTAAACGTTTAACCGATTCCTTATTCACCTTCTGAGGTTTTCCGACCATGCCTTTATGTCCGCCGCCGGGAGGGCTTGCACGTCTTGCCTGATTACTCATCGTCTTCTCCTCCTTTCACCTGTGATTCGTAAACTTCTTTATAAATTTTACTGTTTGCAAGCAGTTCATTATGTGTACCGATAGCTGAAATTCTACCGTCATCAAGAACTATTATCTTATCTGCATCCTGAACAGATGAAATACGCTGTGCAATAATAATCTTTGTTGTATCGGGAATTTCTTCACGGAAAGCTTTTCTGATAAGTGCATCAGTTTTAGTGTCAACTGCACTTGTTGAGTCATCAAGAATAAGAATTGCAGGTTTTTTCATAAGTGCTCTTGCAATACAAAGACGCTGTTTCTGTCCGCCTGAAACATTAGCCCCCCCCTGCTCGATATAAGTATCGTAACTGTCGGGGAATTTTTCAATAAATTCATCTGCACAAGCAAGACGGCATACATGCATAATCTCTTCGTCAGTTGCATCTTCCTTACCCCAACGGATATTTTCCTTGATAGTTCCTGAGAAAAGTACATTTTTCTGAAGTACCATTGCAACTGCGTTACGAAGTGTTTCAAGGTCATAATCCCTTACATCAACACCACCGACGGTAACACTGCCCGAAACAACATCATAAAGGCGAGGAATGAGCTGAACAAAAGTTGATTTTGAAGAACCTGTACCACCGATAATACCGACAGTTTCTCCAGACCTGATTTCAACATTTATCTTTTCAAGACAGAGTTTATCTGCATTCTTTGCATATGTAAAATCAACATCACTGAAAACAATACTTCCGTCTTTTACTTCTTTTATTGCATTGTCTTTGTTTGTAATATCACTCTTTTCGTCGAGAATTTCAACTATTCTTTCACCACTTGCCTTTGACATTGTCATCATTACAAAAATCATTGAAAGGAACATAAGGCTTGAAAGAATCTGTGTTGTGTAAGTGAAAAGGCTTGTAAGCTCACCGGTTGTAAGCTCTGTTGCACCTGAATTTACAATCATCTTTGCACCGAACCATGAAATGCAGATCATGCATACATAAACACACATCTGCATAAGGGGTGAATTGAATGCAATAAGTTTTTCTGCCTTTACAAAACATTTGTAAATTGTATCTGATATCTTGTTAAACTTATTGACTTCATAGTCTTCACGGATAAATGACTTTACAACTCTTATTCCGTGAAGATTTTCTTCAACTACGCTGTTGAGGTCATCATATGTTTCAAAAACCTTTTTGAAAATCGGGTGAGCTTTTCTTATAATAAGGAAAAGACCGAGACACAGTACAGGCACAACCACAAGGAAGATGAGTGACAGCTTAGGGCTGATAGTAAACACCGCTGCAAAGCTGAAGAAAAACATCATGGGGCTTCTGACAGCCATTCTTGTAATCATCATAAATGCCTGCTGAACGTTATTGACATCTGTTGTAAGTCTTGTGACAATACTTGCAGTTGAAAACTTGTCAATATTAGCAAAAGAATAGGTCTGAACATTATGATACATATCATGTCTGAGATTTTTTGCAAAACCTGAACTTGCAGTAGCACATGTCTTACCTGCCGCAACACCGAAGAATAATGATACAAAGGCAGCAACAAGTAATGCAAGACCCATTTTTACAACATAATTCATGTCGCCCTTTTCTATACCGTTATCAATAAGCTGCGCCATAAAAAGCGGCATGAGCACTTCCATTACAACTTCACCAATAACAAGTGTCGGGGTGAGAATTGTATCGCGCCAATATTCACGGATACATTTTGAATGACGTTTAATCATTTAGCTTCCTCCTTGGAAAAATCTATATAAAATATCAATTATCAACTTTATTAAAAGATTATACTCCTCAATTTTTTTTATGTCAACCGAAAAAAAGAACAACTCTTGAAAAAATTACAAGAGTTGTTCTAAATTTAAAATAATGATTTACCAAGTAATATTTTTATATTTTGTTTCGCTGAAGAGAGTTGCATCAAGATCTGTTGTAATAACCTTGATTTTAGCATCTTTAAGAATCATATTTGCATTAACTGTTGTTTCATAGTTTAAAACTTTACCGTCAGGAGTAATAGTTGCTGAAGCAGAACAGTTCTTGAACTGGAGTTCAACATTGCTTCTGTCAACAGTTGCACCCATATCAGGAGCGTATTTATTCATAACATCATCAAGTGTCATAAACTCAAACACTTTACCGTAAGGTCCGTTAAGCTCGGGATTTACAGCGTCATTCATAGCAATTTTGATAACATAGTTACCGCTGCCGTCAACTGTATGAGAAACTGATTTGATATCAGCCATTGAAAGATTTGAAACATATGCAGCACCGTCGGGAGAAATGTTAGCCTGAGCTGAAGCTTTATCTCCTTTAGCAATGGGGGTTTCAACAACTTCATCTGAAAGATATTTATCTTTTGCGGCAGAAACAACTGTCTGACCGAGAGGATTTGAAAGCTGAATATCTGCTGTTTTTGTCTGCTTTGCTTTTGTCATAGCAGGTGCTTCGGTTTTAAGCTTATTTACTGATGTATTGAAGAAATCAAGCCATTCAGCATCAGTCTGAGGACCTGCAACAGGAGCAGTGTTCTGACTTTCGTTATTATTTGCTGCATTATTTTCTGTCTGAGCAACTGTTGTTTCTTCAGCAGCATTATTTTCTGCCTGAGCAACTGTTGTTTCAACTGCCTGAGGAAGTGTTGTTTCAACTACAGGAGTATTCTGAATTTCAGCAACTGTTGTTTCAGGCGTATTTACAGCCGGAGAATTATTATCAGGAACAATTAAGGTTGTAGTTTCTGCAGGTGCTTTTTCTGTAACAACTCCTACAATACCTACAACAGAAACCACAAGAAGACATGCGCCTACTGCAATAATAGCCACAAGCAGACCTGCAATACCTTTATCTGCTGAGTTTCTGTTTTTTATTACACGCTGTTGTTTTTTCTTTTCTTTGCGCTTTTTTGAATCAATCATAGGTCTGATTTCTTCAGCATTTTCTTCATTTTCGATAAGTTCATTTTCTTTTGTATCCATTTTTAAACCTCAAAACGACATTTTTATATATAATAGCATATATTTTACTGTTTGTAAATTGTTAAATCAGAAAAATTATTAAATTATTTTATCAGAATCGCATTAAGGATACATCTTCATTTATAATGTTTATTGACTTTAGAATCTATGTAATATATAATAATTAGAAACAATATAACTATGGAGCTTTGATATGGATAATACTAAAACAAAGGTTTTGTCAGGCCTGATATGGAAATTTGCAGAACGCATTTCCGCCCAGGTAGTGACATTTGTTGTTTCGATAATTCTGGCAAGAATGCTTATGCCTGAGGATTACGGGCTTATTACTCTTGTAACTATATTTATTACTTTTGCTAACTGCATTGTGTCTAATGGTTTCGGCAGTTCACTTATTCAGAAAAAAGATGCAGATAATCTTGACTTTTCAACAGTATTATATTTTCAGACTGCATTATCCGTTGTTTTATACATCATACTGTTTGCAGCAGCTCCGCTGATTGCAAAATTCTTCGGCGACGGATACGACTTACTTGTTCCCGTTCTTCGTGTACTCGGAATACGTATACCTTTGACTGCAGTCAACAATGTTCAGCAGGCATATGTTTCAAAGCAGATGATTTTCAGAAAGTTCTTTTTCTCTACCATAGTAGGTACTATCATTTCTGCAGGTGTGGGGATTTACATGGCATATGCAGGCCACGGTGTATGGGCATTGGTTGGGCAGTATCTTACAAATACATTTATCAGCACTGTAATTCTCGCATTTACAATACACTGGAAACCCGAACTGAGTTTTTCATGGTCAAGACTTAAAGAATTATTCAGCTACGGCTGGAAACTCCTTATTGCAGGTCTTATCAGTGAATTATACAATGAAATACGTTCTCTTGTTATAGGAAAAATGTACACAAGTGAAGATCTTGCTTTTTTTGACAGAGGTAAACAAATACCGAACATAATTGTAACTAACATCAACACATCAATTTCGAATGTACTTTTCCCCGCAATTTCTAATGCACAGAACAACATAAATGATGTAAAAGCAATTATGCGCCGTTCAATCAGAACAAGTTCATATATCATGTGTCCTCTTATGTTCGGACTTGCTGTTGTTGCAGAACCGCTTATTGCATTACTTCTTACCGAGAAATGGCTTCCCTGCGTACCTTATCTTCAGATTTACTGTATATCATTCTGTTTTGAACCTATTCAGACTGCAAATCTGCAGGCAATTAAAGCAGTGGGAAGAAGTGATATTTTCCTTAAACTTGAAATTAT
>JAZOUN010000091.1:0-16969 GCA_045658165.1 Acutalibacteraceae bacterium | reverse complement strand
ATCGATGCAGTTGTTACAGTACGTGAACTTGCAAGAATGATCAAGAAGGCAGGCATTATGTTCAATATGCTTCCCGATGGTGAATTCGACGCTCCCTTCGGTCTCGGTTCAGGTGCAGGTACAATCTTCGGTGCTACAGGCGGTGTTATGGAAGCTGCTCTTCGTACAGCTTACGAAACACTTACAGGCGAAGAACTTGAAAAGCTCGAGTTCAACGATGTACGTGGTACAGAAGGCATCAAGGAAGCAACTTACACAATTGCAGGCAACGAAATCAAAGTTGCAGTTGTTTCAGGTACTGCTAATGCAGGCAAACTCCTTGATATGATCAAGGCAGGCGAAAAGACATACGACTTCATCGAAGTTATGGCATGTCCCGGCGGCTGTGTAAACGGCGGCGGTCAGCCCATCCAGCCCGCATCAGTTATCAACAACTACGATGTAAGAGCACTCCGTGCAGCAGGTCTTTATGAAGACGATAAGAACCTTCCCATCAGAAAGTCACACCTCAATGCTGATGTAAAGGCTGTTTATGCTGAGTTCTTCGGTGAACCCAACAGCCACAAGGCTCACGAAATCCTTCACACAGGCTACACAGCAAGAAAGAAGTATTAATTCTTTCTTTATTGAAACAGTAGTTTTGGCATATTCCAATATTAAAAACTTTTTTGTGATAAAAAGGAAAAAATGTTAGGAGGCTTTTCAGATGAAAAACTTAAAAAAATTTATTTCAGCAATTCTTGCTGTTGTTATAATTTTTAGTGTTGCATCTGTTGCTGCATTTGCAGCTGACGATACTTTTGTTTATCGTAATGAAGAAAACAAAAACGACATAACTTATGTTGAAAAATTCACAGGCACAATTTCTGAAGACGGATATGTTGTTGTTCCTGCTGTAAATGACGGCCGTATGGTTGTTGGTATTGACAAAGAAGCTTTTGTTTACAGCGAAGAACTCAAGGGTATCATTATTCCTTCATGTAACGGTTTTACTGTTGATGAAAACGCAATTAAAGATATGCCTGAAGATGTTGAAATTGACATCACTGCAGACGATGCAAAATACACATTTGATTACTATTTTGCTGATGATAACTGCAGCACAATCTGTCTTACAAAATTCGAAGGTACACTTCCCAGAGACGGATACGCAGTTATTCCTTACGTAATTGACGGTTTTAAAGTTGTAGGTATTGCAAAGCATACTTTTGACAATCTTGAAGACCTCAAGGGTATCATTGTTCCTTCATACAGCGAATTTGCTGTAGAAGACAATGCTTTCTACGGAATCACACATGATGTTGAAATCATTGTTGATGTAACAGATTCAGTCAACGGTGAATTCAATCCTGATGAGTGGTATGAAGCTCACAAACAGGATTACGTCATCAAGGGCGAAACTCTTATGAAGTATAAGGGTGACGATTCTGTTGTTGCAATTCCTTACAACTGTAGCTCAGTTGCAAGAGAAGCTTTCAAAGGAAATGAAAACATCACAACTGTCTACATTCCCAAGGAACTTAAAGTTATCGGTGAAAGTGCATTTGAAGGTTGTGTAAATCTTGCAGACGTTGTTGTTGCAAACGGTGCAGCAGGTATGGATGTCGGCAAGAACGCTTTTGCAGGCACTCCCTGGATTGAAAACTATCCTTCTGAATTTGTAAACATCGGTACAACTCTTATCAAGTATAAGGGCGAACCTTCAGAAGTTAAAATTCCCAATGTTTTCACATCAATCGCAGCAGAAGCTTTCACACTCGGTGATGTTAAGGAACCCATTGCTTTCAAGGTAAGAGTTCCCGCTACAATCACAAACTTCGGTGAAGATTGTTTCTATCTTTACACATCAGTAACTGATGTTTATCCTGAACTTCTTGTTTATTCAGGTTCACCTGCTGAAGAATACCTTACAAAGGAAGGTATCAAGTTCGTATACAGAGCTCTTCCCGGTGATATTATTTTCGATAACGAAATTACAGCCGGAGACGCAAGACGTGCTCTTCGTATCTCAGCAAAGCTTGATGATCCCATCAGAGATGATGAACTTATGTCAGTTGTAGATATCAGCGGTAACAACAAGATTACAGCTGAAGATGCAAGACTTATTCTCAGAATAGCTGCAGGACTTGACGATTATTCAGTAGATCAGCTTCTTGCAATGCCCAGAACTGATTACGAAGTTCTTCTTACATCAACAAACGCTCTTTCACTTACAAGAGCATACGGTTGTGCTTACTCAAAGACTGAATATCAGTATCTTTCAAACATCAATGTAAACACAAACTCAAAGACATATCTTGATATGTACAACAAGGAGCTTACTTCTCAGAAGAAGGCTAAGACTGTATCATACAATAAGGATACTGAAGAAGCTTACAACAACCTCTTCGATATCACTCTTATGGATACAAGCAAGATCAAGAGCTATTCATGTGCAATCAATAACGGTATGTATGAAATTACAATCGTTCTTAATGACGAAACAGTCAACGGTGCAGACGTAAATGCAACAACATTTACAAGCCAGGTATTCCCTGCAGCTGCAACAGTTGATCATTTTACATCAAAGGCACAGGGCAAGTACTGGTACAATGATGATATCAAGTACTCAATGACATACAAAGATTGTACCCTTAAGCTTTCTATTGAAATTGCAACAAATAAGGTTACAGCTATTGATGTTCAGATGAACTATGATTTCTCTATTACAGGTAGCATCATGGGTATTGCTATCAAGGGCGGCAGCGGTCCCGCAACAGCAAGAAGAACAGATGTTATCAAGTATACAAACTTCCTGTACTTCACAAAAGAATCATAATTAAAAAAATAAAGGATGCATCTTCGGATGCATCTTTTTTTTGCGTTTTTATTGCCAAATAATATGTTGACATATTTTTCTTTTTTATTTATAATACATATGTATAAACTCAAGGAGGTTTTTCACAATGAAAAAAAGATTTACAAAAGTCATTTCTTTAGTGCTTTGTTTTGTAATGATTTTCTCCTGCACAGGCGTTGTTTCATTTGCAGCTGAAACACAGGCCGCATCAGTAGGTGATTCAATTGCAAAAGGTTTTTACAACACACTCAATAAGGTTGTTGAAGCTCTTGTAAGCGCAATATGTAAAATTTATCCCAATCCTGCAGACTGGCAGCCGCTTTCAGAATATGACGGCGAAGAAGTCGGTTTTATGGCAGGTCGTGAAACATATCAGACAGAAGCTGCTGACGGTGCATACTGGAGTCTCGGTTATGCAAGCCGCAGTGTGCTTCCCGAAGATGTGAATGAAGCTAAGTACAATCTCGGCAGAGACCTTACAAACAAGATTGCTCAGGGCGTATATGACGACCAGAGAATCCGTGTTGCGGTAATTGACGATAACAGCGGCGAAGGTGCAGTTGTTCTCGGTGCAATCGACTGTCTCGGTGTAACATCAACAGATGTACGTGCAATCCGTAAGGCTGTTCTTGAATACTGTGCACAGCAGGGAATCAAGGTTGCAAGTATCAATATCGCTGCAACTCATGCTCATTCAGCTCTTGATACTCAGGGTGTAAGCACAGGTTTTGCAACAAAACTCTTCTTAGGTTTTGCTTACAACATTATGGGCAAGACAGAATCAGTTCCCGGTATGGAAACTGCAGATTACTTCAAACAGTATTTCGTTGCACAGTCAATCGAAGCTGTGAAGGAAGCTTTTGCAGATATGGAAAGCGGTAAGCTCTATTTTGACGAAATTGACTTCAGTGAATTCATCAAGGATAAGAGAGATCTTATTGCTAAAGAAGACATTCCTGCAACAGCAGCTCTTTACTTTGTTCCCGATTCAGGCAGCGAAGCTACATATATCACAGATATCACTTGCCATGCTACATCATTCAGCGCAGGTAACGGTCTTGTAGGTTCAGACTATATCTACTACATGGATCAGTACATCAAGGAACAGACAGGTGCAAACCTTGTTATGGTTCCCGGTGCTGTAGGTCAGATGTCAAGAGAAATTGAAGTTGATACAACAGGCATGACAGAATGGGAAGATATGGGTGCTTCTGCAAAGGCTCTCGGTACTGAATTCGGCAAACTTGTTCTTGCTGCAGACTTCTCTGAAGAACTTGCTCCCGTTCTCAATGCAACACACAAAGAAATCTTCATCACACCCGAAAACAGCATTCTTGTTCTTGCTTGTGAAATCAGACTTGTTAACAACAAGGTATTTGTTGATGAAAACGGCAATGCACTTATGCCCTCAGAAATGGGTTATGTTGAGTTCGGCAACAGATTTGCTCTTGCACTCTTCCCCGGTGAACTTTATCCCGAAGTATTCTGGGATGATGAAATCACAAACGGCACAACATGGGACGATGCAACATGGAACTATGACTGTCTCGGCAATGCAGTTGAAGGTGTAACAATTTACCCCGTAAGCATTACAAACGACGCACTCGGTTATGTTCTTACAGATAATAACTTTGCATTCATGGGTCACATCATCGGTGAAGAAATCGCTGACGAAGTTCTCTCAGTAGGTAAGCACATGGGTTCATTCCTTGTTGATGAATACTATGATATGCTTGACGGATATGTAAAATAATTTCCAAAACCAAAAATCACCGTGCTACACAGCACGGTGATTTATTGTTTTTATCAGCATTGTTATAAGGTATAAAACCGGCTGATGTGTTATATACGCTATAAGTGAATGTCTGCCGATGAAAGACAGCAGAGGAATTTTCATTTTGTAAAACCACTGCGGAAAATGTTGGTTTTTTATATAAAAACCAATCCATGTTCCGAAAAGGAAAATAAAAATCCACGGAAAAACGGGGAAATAGTCGTAGCTTACAAAATTTTCATGTCTCCAACCGAGCATCCACAGGTGTTCTGAGCTGACAGTTATATTTTCGGTGCAGTATGAAGATATGATATAACCGAAAACACAAATTACAGGCATCAGGTAAAGAGGAATCTTTTCCCGGAGTCTGCGTGTCAGTCCGTAGAATATAATGCAGAACGAAAGCAGATGCAAAATGCCGAAAATAACGGGCATTTCAATGAAAACAGTTACAATTGTTATAATCAGTGCAATTGCAAGACACAAAAATCCGCGTCTGAGATTGTTTCTTGAAAATTGTGAAGAAATTCCGCACAGCGCAATAAAAATTCCCGCAAAAATCAGGTGCAGTAAATCAAAAACGGGGTTAGAAAAAAGTTCGTCAGGCGCACCGAGAAATTCCGTAAGGTCATAAAAAAAGTGATGTATAATCATCAACACCACCGACAAACCACGAAGCGCATCGAGAAACTCAATGCGCTTTTTCGTTTTTTTATTCTGTTGTAATTTGTCTTTAAAACTCATAAACAATCAGATAATGCCGAAAGTTCTGAGCATTTCTGTTGCTATTAGTGCATGTCCCGTTGCTTCGGGATGAACGCCGTCTGCTGAAAGTTCGTACATGTCGAAATCTGATTCAGCAGCTTCTGTCATGATGTCATACATGGGAACAAACCAATCTGCGTATTTGAATGCAAGTTTTTTTGTTGCGTCGCGTTTTGCGTCAAGGTCTTCCTGCCATGTGTTTCTGTCCGGATGAGCAGTGAATGCAAACTGTTCAATAATCATGATTTTTGTTTCGGGCATATCAGCTTTGATTTTTGCAAGAAGTTCTTCATACTCTTCTTCGAATCTTTCTGCAGAACAATAATCTTCTTCACCGTCAAAATTACGCCATGTATTGTTTATGCCGATCATTATTGAAATAACATCGGGTTTGATGTTTTTGAAATCTCTTTCGTATCTTTCAAGAAGATGATTTGTTCTGTTGCCTGAAATACCTTTGTTGACAAATTTTACTTTATTGCCGGGGAAAAGAGTGTCGTAAACCTGCTGAAAGATGAAAGGATAACCTTTACCCATGCTTTCAATACCTTCTGAAAGTTCTCTGTTTCTGCCTGTGTCGGTTACGCTGTCGCCCTGAAAGAGCATTGTCATGCCGTCTTCAAAAAATCTTTTCATATTACTTCACGCTTTCAATAAATTTTATCAGCTGTGCTCTTCCTGTTTCATCCCTGGAGAACACACCGCACTGTTCAAGAATTTCAGAATAAACAATTCCGATTTCCTTTTTGATTATATCGTCAACATTTTCTGTTGTGATATCGTATTTTTCTTTGAGCATATCAACCCATTCAGCGTGCTTTGCAAGAACTTCATCATCTCTGATTGATGCATTTTCAGTAATTGCTTTTGCAAGAAGTTCCATTTCAGTTTTAAGTCTTGCGGGAAGAACAGCAAGGCCCATAACTTCAATAAGACCGATGTTTTCCTTTTTGATGTGGTGATGTTCGGGGTGGGGATGATAAACACCGTCGGGATACTGCTGAGTGGTGATATTGTTGCGAAGAACAAGGTCAAGTTCGAACTTGTCGCCTCTTTTTCTTGCAATGGGAGTGATTGTGTTGTGAGGAGTACCGTCAGTTTCTGCAAAAATGAAAGCATCTTCGTCGGTATAACCTCTCCATGAAAGGAGAATCTTGTCTGCAAGTTCAACAATTCGGTCTGTATCGTCACATGACAGTCTGATAACTGTCATGGGCCATTTTACAATACCTGCATCAACATCTGAAAAATCTGCAAATGAGATTTTTTCTTCCACGGGAGCTTTAGCCATTGCAAATTCATAGTGACCGCCCTGGAAATGTTCATGTGAAAGAATTGAACCGCCTACTATGGGAAGGTCAGCATTGGAGCCTACAAAATAGTGGGGAAGATATTTTACAATTGCAAAAAGTTTTCTGAATGCACTTTTATCAATTTTCATGGGTGTGTGAGAACCGTTGAAAACAATACAGTGTTCATTGTAGTAAACGTAGGGAGAATACTGAATAAACCATTCTTCACCTTCATTTGTAAAGGGGATAATTCTGTGGTTTTCTCTTGCAGGATGATTTACTCTGCCTGCATAACCCTCATTTTCTTTACAAAGCATACATTTGGGATATGATGCAGACTTCATTTTTGCTGCAGCAGCAATGGCTTTGGGATCTTTTTCAGGTTTTGAGAGGTTTATGGTAATATCCATATCACCGTAAGGAGTGGGGGCGAGCCATTTCATATCGTTTTTGATTCTGTATGTTCTGATGTAGTCTGATTTTTTGCTGAGGGTGTAGTAGTAATCAGTTGCAGCTTCGGGACTGATCTCATAAAGAGAGTTGAACTTCTTTATAACTTCAGAGGGCCTTGGCATCATGCAGTTCATAATTCTTGTATCAAACAGGTCACGATATGTAATACTGTCTTCAATTATGCCTTTTTCACAAGCGTAATCGAGCATGACTTTAAGAATATCATAAAGTTCAGCATTTTCCTGAGCAGTTGCATCTTCCATTGCATCAAGACCGAGAACATCAAGGATAAGATTCTGGCAATAGATTCTGTCTTCTTTTTCAAAAAGAACACCTTCGCCGTAGTCAAGAAGAGCTTTTACGGCATCAAAAATATTCATAAAAAAACCTCCGTAGGCATTGTACCTCATTATTTATTATATTATACAATTATTAATGATAATTGTTCAAGTACATATTGAAATTTTTTTTCGATTAGGTTAAAATAAAAAAGGTGATTAAAAATGGATCAGAAAAAAATTGACAGAATTAATGAACTTGCAAGAAAATCAAAAACAGAAGCCGGCCTTACAGAAGAAGAAAAGGCAGAACAGGCTGTACTCAGAAGAGAATATATCGATTCGGTAAAAGCATCTCTTGTGGGACATCTTGAAAACACTACTATTGTCCGTCCTGACGGTTCAAAAGAAAAAGTTACAAGAAAACCTAAAAAATCCTGATATCTTTATAACTGTAACAGAAGGAGAATAAAATGGAAAAAATCAAAAAAATTACAGATGAGATTTCTTCGTCTTTTTTTGAAAAATTGTTCATCTCCTGGTTTATTTCAGGTGCTGCGGCAATTATTACAGGCGGAGATGATATTGTCTTTACTTCAGGCAACATTACATCCTTTATAGTAGTGTTTATATCATTTTTTGTTATAGCTTCATGCATTGAACACATGCGCAAGGGAAGTGCAAAAGGGATTCTTGTTGTCTCGGTGCTGATTTTTGCACTGGCATTCCTTATGAAGAGTGACAGTATTTTCAGCTTTATTCCGGTTGCAATTTTTTATTGTTTGGCGGTTTATCATTTTTGGTCAGGCAGAAAAAAAGAGCCTTGGAAGATGCCGAAAAAACTAACTGTTGCGCTGACGGTAATTATTCCCCTTTTATTTTTCGGCATTGCAACTGCGCAATCACTTTTAAGATACAAAACATATTCTGCACCGAATTTTGACTTCGGTATTTTCAGCCATATGTATTACAACATGAGAACAACTTTTCAGCCTGTTTCAACATGCGAAAGAGATACCTTGCTTTCTCATTTTGCCGTACATTTTTCTCCTGCACTTTATGTATTTTTGCCCATTTACTTTGTTTTTCCTTTTCCTGAAACGGTTGCAGTGTGTCAGACACTGGCAATTTACAGTGCAGTAATTCCTTTTATACTTATCGGTAAAAAATTAAATCTTTCAGCAAAAAGTCTTGTTTTGTGCGCTGCAATATTTGCCGCATCATCCGCTTTTGCAGGAAGCAGTTCATACGATTTTCACGAAAACTGTCTGCTTGTGCCGTTTCTGATGTGGATGTTCTATTTTTACGAAGCAAAAAAGACACCGTTGCTTTTCCTTTTTGCAATTCTTACACTTATGGTAAAAGAAGATGCTTTTGTATATGTTGCGGTTTTTGCTGTTTATATCTTTATTTCAAACAAAGACTATATAAAAGGTATTGTTCTTGCAGTTGTTGCAGTTGTATGGTTTGTTGCGGCATGTTCTTATCTTGAACAGTTCGGAACAGGAATAATGAGTTACAGATACGATTCCATGGTTGGTGAAAATGAATCACTTTTCGGAATTATAAAAACGCTCATAACAAATCCTGCATATTCAATACAGCAGATTTTCGGTACAACGGATAAGTCTTATGCAAAGGTTCTTTATTTTCTTCAGATGTTCTGCCCCGTGGCATTTCTTCCGCTGATAACAAAGAAACCTGCAAGAATGATTCTTGTATTGCCTATACTGCTGAATCTTCTTACCGATTATTCATATCAGTATAATGTTTATTTCCAGTACGGATTCGGAATAGGTTCTTTTCTTCTTTATGCAACAATTCTCAATATCAGCGATATTGAAGAAGAAAAGCGTGATTTTACAGCTCTGATTGCAGCAGGACTTGCTGTTATGATGTACTTTACGCTGTTTATTCCGAAAGTAACGGACCTTGCAGAAAAATATATTGATAAAGCGGAAATATATGAGGAAATGGATGAAGTTCTTGCACAGATTCCTGAGGATAAAACAATAACTGCATCCACCCGTCTTGTTCCTCATCTTACAAACAGAAAAGAAATTTACGCTTCAAATTATCATAAAACGGCAGATACGGATTACCTTGTAATTGATGCCCGATTCGGCATTACTGATGAAATTCAGGGAGAAATAGATATATTCACAGCCGCAGGTTATGAAAAAATAAACAGCGGTTCAGATTATATTCTTATTTATCAGCCGGGATCATAACTGAACAGTATCAGCATCCGCACACATCCTTTCGGGACTGTATGCGGATGCTTTTAATTGATATAATTTATTTGCTGAGTTGAAACAATCGGATATTTTATGAGAACATTTCCGTCAGTATTTTCTTTATGCATATTTACGGCTGTAATCTGATTATTATTGTATGATGTGTAATAATAAATTCCTTTGTCGGCATTCATGCAGGAGGAGTAAACGGTTATTTCGTAGTTTTCTCCCACTTTGCAACAGCCTCTGGGCTGATTCACACTTGCGAGAATGTGAAAAAACTGACTGACGGATGAATTTTCATCTTTTTCTGAAACAGAATTCATTTTAATAAATGATGCTCTTACAAATCTTGATTGTGATGATAAATCACCGGGCAGACCGATTGCGCCCATACCGCGGCTGTAGGCGGTCAGTTCAAGATTTTCAGAAAATAGATTTTCGGGATTTTTCGCCGACAGATTCATGTAGTTGTTCAGATTATGCATCTGCAGGTCAAAAGGAGGATTGTTTGTAAGCACTCCCATCGGATTTTTATGAACATGAAGACCGTCTTTCATGCACTCGACGGTTATAGATTGTGTTTTATCGGCAATGAGCCAATGAAGAGGCGCTGCAGGCAGATTTTTATTGAATTGTTCTGCCGTAATGTTGATTTTTTTAAGCATCTGTTCTGCTTCGGACACATTTTTGCATAGTGACAGAATTCGCGGAATGAACTCAAAAACTGCAATGTTATCTTTATTCTTTTTTTCTTCAGAGAAGAAAGCATTTCCCTCAAAATTAAGCCCTGCAATACACAGCCCTTTTTCATTCATTGCGTCGTAATAGAGAGGGTAGTCATTGAGAACATAAGCCATGCCGATAATTGCGAAATGAGAATTGACCTGTTCTGAATTTCTGAAACGGAACGGGAATTTTTGCGGAGTGATTGTAATACTTTCATCATATGAAAAATCGTAATCAAGAGTTCTGCCGAAATAAAAATTGTCAGTTCTGTAAGTTACAGCAGTGCACATAAAAATCACCGTAAAATAAAAAATACAGACATGTTTCAGTCCGTAATTGTTTTATGCAGTAAGATTCAGATTATTATAAAATGCTTGACTTTTATATTTCTCAATGATAATATTTAATTGTAATAAAAATATTACTGAGGTGATATGTATGATACAAACATTTTTAACAGAAGTACTGCATTTTGCTCCCAGACAGGTATGGGGCTTTGAGCAGTTTTTCGCAACATTAAAAGAACTTGCATCCGGTGTTTCATTACAGAAGATCGGCGCATATTTCATGGCTTTGCTTGAGTTTTTCGGTCTTATGGTGTTCGATACACCTGTTACTCCCAGAGGTGAGGCTCTTGACCTTACAGGATACAGCCTTGTTTTTGAAGATGAATTTGAAGGCGATGCTCTCAATACAGATGTTTGGGATTACAGAAGCAGCGGTCCCAGAAGAGGCGGTTTTAATGCTGCAAGTCAGGTTGAAGTAAAAGACGGCACAATGATTATGACAGGCGAATATCTTACTGACGGTACATACGGCGAAGGCTGGTACACAGGTATGATTAAGCTTAAAGAACGTTACTGCAAGGGTTATTATGAAATCCGTTGTAAAGTAAACGAAACTCCCGAATTCTGGTCAGCATTCTGGATTCAGGCTGACGGTCCCTATACTGCATCAATTTCCAAGGGTGGTGTAGGCGGTGCTGAAATTGATATTTTTGAGTCATCAAACACTGCTGAACTCATTAACAGAAATTCAGTAACTCAGACTATACACTGTGCAGGCGTTGACGGTGTGCAGGAAGGTTTCCAGTCATATCTTCTCGGTGCTTTCTACGGCAAAGATATCTACAATGAGTACAATACATACGGTCTTGAATGGACAGATACAGAATATATCTTCTATGTAAACGGTGTTGAAACACGCAGAACATCATTCGGCAACGGTGTTTCAGAAGTACCTGAAGATGTTATTGTTTCACTCGAAATCCCTGCTATTGAAAAACTCGATACACTCGATAAGAGCACATCAGCAGTTTACACTGTTGACTATGTAAGAATTTATCAGAAATAATATTTTTGGGACTGTCAGAAGACAGTCCCGTTTTTTTAATGTTTACTTATTCTTTTTTCAATTTCTTTCAAAATTGTATCTTCATTTTCATCCATGTCTGCTATCAGAGCATCTATTTCACAAAGGCATTCAGCCGCATCCGAATCATTATGCGAAAACAAGGAATCAAAAGCATATTTTTTACCGTCAACAACCACGATACGAGGGTCACTGTAATCGGGAAAACAAAAAGAAGAGAAATTATTGATTTTAAGTTTTTTCAGCAGTCTGATATAAGTATCTGAAAGCTGTGAATAGAGGTCATTTTCATCTGCGGCGGGAAAATTATCTCCTGAAAACAGATTTTCAAGATTTTTTGCGAATTTTTCAAATTTATTGCTGCCTAAAAGTTCAGAAATTTTGTTTATAAAATCATTATCGTTCATCATATAACCTACTTTGCTTTATTGCTGAGATAAAAGTTTATCGAAAACACGGGTGCATTCAATCGTTGCGCTGTGGGGCATAATGTCTGATTCTGTTTTTTCGTTTTTGATACAGCTGACGGTTTCTTCTATTTCATAAACAAAACCGTTGTTGCCTCTGAATTCCTCTTTGAAATGTTCAAGGAGGTTTTTCTTGTCGTCGAAAAGGTAACATTCGTTACTGACGTGTGACCTGGGTATTTCGATATATCCCTTATCACCGTTAATTATCATATATTCTTTGGCATTGGCAGTCATAAGGCATTGCAGACAGGCATCGAAAGACTCAAATTCAAGAATAAAGCTGACATTTGAATCAACGCCTGTACGAGGGTCTCTTCTGACATTACCACAGACATCAACAATTTTTTCACCTGCAAGAAATGATGCAATTTCAATAACATATACACCTATGTCAAAAAGCGCACCGCCGCCAAGCGCAGGATTCATAAGTCTTGATTCGGGGTCAGCATTACCTTTGAAGCCGATTACACCCGAAATATTCTGAATCTTTCCTATTCTGCCGTCGGTTATCCATTTGCGAGCTTCCTGCATCGAGGGGAGAAAGCGTGTCCACATTGCTTCCATAAGGAAAAGACCTTTGCTTTCTGCAAGGGTGCAAAGTTCTGCCGCATCCTTTTGATTGAGAACCATTGCCTTTTCGCAAAGCACGTGCTTGCCCTTTTCAAGACAGACTTTTATGTTTTCATAATGGAAATTGTGAGTTGTTGCAACATAAACAGCATCAATATCGTCACGGGCTAAAAGTTCATCATAAGTGCAATAAGAAGCAACACCGTTTTCTTCTGCAAACTTTTTCGCTTTTTCAATATCTTTGCTTGCAACAGCAACCACCTCAGCGGAATCAACAAAAGCCGTCGCACGGACAAACTGTCCTGCAATCCTGCCCGCACCGATTATACCGAATCTGATTTTTGACATTTTCATCATCCCTTTTCGGAATTATTATAACAATATAAATTGCAAAAATCAAGGAGATAAAGCATGTATAAAAAGAGAACACCACCTTGCGGTGATGCTCTCTTTTTATATTATTCTTTTGTATTTTTTGCTGTATTCAAAGTTGATACAAGGATTCTTTTTATCTCCAGACAATCATTAATTAAAGAGTTTCCTTCTTGTTCGGTTATATATTCTGATAAAACTAATAATCTTAACCAATATTCTGTTTCGGCAGTTTCTTTTAAAGAGATTTGAAGTTTTGCAATAAAATCTGCTTTTGAAATTCCGTAAACTGCTTCGTTTGCATTTGCACCAATACTTGTTCCCGAACGAATAATCTGCTTTGAAATAATGGTTTCTTTTTTCTCTTTTATAAGATGTTTTTGCAGTTTTACAATCCTTGCAGCAAATTTCAGGGATTTATCTAAAAGGATGTTGTCTTTCATTTTTGTCACTCCAAAAGAATAAAGAAGAAAGAATATTGAATAAAGAATAAAACAAACCGCACCAATACATGTTTATTATTTCATATTTATTCTTTATTCTTTCTTCTTTTAGCCTCGTAAGAGGCGCTGTTTGGCCCGCATGAGAGGATTCGAACCCCCGACCTCCAGAATCGGAATCTGTTGCACTATCCGGCTGTGCTACATACGGAAATGAAATGTACAATCAACAATAATCATTGTAAATTGTACATTGTAAATTATTAATTGTTTATACGTTGAATCTGAACAGAACGATATCTCCGTCCTGCATTACGTATTCCTTACCTTCGGAACGGACAAGACCCTTTTCCTTTGCTGCTGCCATTGTGCCGCATGCCATAAGGTCATCGAATGAAACAACTTCTGCTCTGATGAAGCCTCTTTCAAAGTCTGAATGAATTTTACCTGCTGCCTGGGGAGCTTTTGTGCCCTTTCTGATTGTCCATGCTCTTACTTCGGGCTGACCTGCTGTAAGGTATGACATAAGGCCGAGAAGGTCATAGCTCTTCTGGATAAGAAGGTCAAGACCTGCCTTTTCAATTCCGAGTTCTGAAAGGAACATTTCTTTTTCTTCAGCACCGAGTTCTGCAATCTGTGATTCAAGTTCCGCACAGATGGGAAGAACCTGAGCATCTTCTGTTGCGGCAAGTTCCTTGACTTTCTGATAACCGATATTTGCTTCAATATCTGATGCGAAATCTTCTTCGCTCATGTTACATGCATAGATAACGGGTTTTGCTGTAAGAAGAGCAACAGTGTCAAGAAGAGCCTTTTCGTCTTCGTTTACTTCAACTGCTCTTGCGCACTTGCCTTCTTCAAAAGCTTCACGAACTCTCTTGAAAAATTCAACATCCTTTGCAAAAGACTTATCGCCTTTCATTGCCTTTGTGTCCTTGTCAATTCTTCTGTCGAGAATTTCCATATCTGAGAGAATAAGTTCATAGTTGATTGTTTCGATATCTCTTACGGGGTCGATACTGCCGTCAACGTGAACGATGTCACCGTTTTCGAAACATCTTACAACATGGATGATAGCATCAACCTCACGGATGTGTGAAAGGAATTTATTGCCGAGACCTTCACCGTTTGCCGCACCCTTTACAAGACCTGCGATGTCAACGAATTCGATAACTGCGGGAGTGAACTTTTCGGGATTGTACATTTCAGCAAGTTTGTCGAGTCTGTAATCGGGAACTGCAACAACACCCACATTGGGTTCGATTGTGCAGAAGGGATAGTTTGCAGACTGTGCACCAGCATTTGTCAGGGCGTTGAAAAGAGTACTTTTGCCTACGTTGGGAAGACCTACTATACCTAATTTCATAATTTATGTCTCCAATTCTTTTAAAAAGATTTATATCCTTGATATTTTAACATATCATTAAAATAATTGCAACTGATTTATGTAAAGCGATTGACAAAACGGGTTGTTCTGAGGGAAAATTTCCGCCCGTCCGCCTGTGTTATCGCATATAGTATCAATATATTATATGCAAATACGGACAAAGGGTTAAACAATAATTTGTCGGGATTTTTCAATGAACAATTTACAATTTACAATGTACAATGATTTTCAATAACCGCCTGTATCGTTACAACTGCACAATTGTAAATTGTACATTATACATTGTTAATTGGCTTGACAATTTCTGATTTATCTTAAAACATTTACAATTTTATGTTTTCTGTTTACAAGATTGTAACTATTATTGACTCGCTCTTTTTTTTGTGTTATTCTCAAAAAAAGGGTGATTTTTATGACAGCTTCTAAACGTAAAACAATCCTTATAATTATCGGTGCTGTTCTTGCTTTAATTCTTGAACTCGGAGCAGTCTATCATTTCGGACCATATTTGGTTGCTTATCTTCTTTTCGGACCTTCGGAAGTTCCCGAAGATGAAAGAATCGTTGAATTCGATGACGGTTCCGTGCTTGAAAGAACGGGCGGACCTACATATGAACACAGGCTCGGTGATATGTTCATCTTTGACCGAAGCGACAGTTCTTTTGAATGTAACATATACACTCAGCCTGGTCATTCCAAAATTACTGATGAATACATCTTCAACCGTGTTTTTAAATATTCATTCAGTCCCGAAGGGTATATTGCATACCGTGTCCTTTCCGAAAAGACTTCATATGAATCCGATGAAACTGTTATTTATGAAATTCATGGTTATGAAATTATTTCGGACAAGACGGTTCTTTATGACGGCAATACCGGTACGCAACTTGAGTTTGAATCGCAGACTGCCCTTATTGATTACTGCGAAGAGAATAATATTGAACTGGGCGTATGGTATTATCCGCAGGGTTACAGCAGTACCCCTGAGCATAATTATCTTGAAATCGCTGATTGGGAGATAAGATGCACCGGTTCATGTGATTATGAAGCTGTTTATTTCAACAACAGAATGATGTTTGCGGGCACGATTGACAGATGCTTTGTAACGGAAAGATATTTCGGTTTTCACTTTGTTTTAAGAGAAGGTTATGAATACTCAATTGAAGAAAACCCGATAATTGAGTTCAATCCCGACATTGTTGTAGGCAAAAAACTGTTTGCAGATATTTATAGCGACTTATATGTTGTTGTAGATACACAGACAAACGAATATAATATTTTTTCAGACAAGAAATCTGCAAACCATTATGCGAAAACACTCGGATTCCGACCTGACTGGGAAGAAATTGAATTTGATGAATGATAAAAAACAGCAACAACCGTTGGTTGTTGCTGTTATGTTTTTGTGAGATTATCAGAATATTGATAATAATGTATTTAATATGTTTTTGAAAAAGTCAATTACTGTTCTGAAAAAGTTAACAACAGTATCAATTGAGAACAGATTGCTTTTTATGACGGAGATATTACCGCTGTCCGTTGCATCAGCTCCGTCAAAATCTGATGAATACTGTGAAAGCCAGCTTATCATACCGTCAGGATATGTGAGAATAACATCTTCACCCAGACCGTTTACGGTTGACATGTCGGGATAGTCACCGTTTTCGGCAGAGAACATATCGTTGTTTACTGCGAACCATGCGAAATGTGCACTTTCTGTCTTCTGTCCGTCGGCATATTTAACCTGGCTGAGTGTTGAGAAACGGCAGTCTGCTGCAACATTGCTTGCATTTACAATGCTTTCCCATGTGGGAACAACAGAAGTTGTGTAGTTTACAAGGGGATCGCCTTTACCTGATGTAATCCACACCGGAATGTCGCTGATGAGTGCAACTTCATCTGCAGAAGGTGCCCATGCAGGACATATGGGGAATGCTGCTGCAAACATTTCGGGATAAGCCACTGCCATTTTAAGTGTCATTTTACCGCCCA
>JAZOUN010000090.1:0-20824 GCA_045658165.1 Acutalibacteraceae bacterium | reverse complement strand
TAAAATCTTCTTAATTGTCAAGATCTTATTTATTTTATCACACTGCAGAGAGAAAAAGCAACGGAAAAATTCATTTTGCCTCAAAAAAATCCCCACTTTGTGAGTGGGGAGAAAAAATTAGTCATCTGCAGGTTCAAGAAGACCGTAACCGCCGTCTTTTCTTCTGTAAACAAGTGAAATGCGCTCTGTTGCTGAGTTTGTGAACATGTAGAACTCATGGCCCAGCAGGTTCATCTGCAGAATTGCCTCTTCTGTGCTCTGGGGTTTCACCTGAATGGATTTTGTTCTGATGATTTCGTATTCTGCTTCGTCGTGCACATCTTCATCAGAAGCAAAACTGTCAAATGAGACGTTTTTCATTCTTTTTTCAAGCTTTGTTTTGTTTTTGCGGATGCGGCGGATAAGGTTGTCTACACAATAGTCAAGAGCTTCATCAATTGTATCGGCTTTTTCCTGTGCTCTGAAAACAATTCCGTCTGCATTTACGGTAATTTCAACTGTCTGACAGGATTTTTCAACAGTTGCCGTGATTTTTGCATCAGCTTCGCAACTGAAGAAACGGTCAACTTTTGAAAGCTTTGATTCTGCTCTCTCTCTGAAAGATTCTCTGGGAGAACATCTGCGTCCGATAATGGTAATGTTCATGTAAACAGCTCCTTTTTGGTTCAATTCAGATGTAAGCGGGGTTCACATCTGTTCCGTTTTTATTGTAGCAGATAAAAGGGGATTTGTAAATATATTTTATGTAATTTCTATAATAATTTTTGCAATTTTTCAAATATTTTAAACACAATGACAATAAAATGCAAAAAACTTGTGTTTCATTTTTTATTTGCGCCTTGACTTATTATTCATATTTTGTTAAAATAAAAGAAGTCAGTTCGAAACCATCCTGACTTAAAACAAAACTAAGGAAAGAAGATTCAACATGAACAGAAAGAAAAAATCAACATTATTCCTGACTCAGGCAGCAGTTATCGCAGCTTTGTATGTTGCGCTGACCTACATTTCAAACAGTCTCGGACTTGCTTACAATGCAATTCAGTTCAGACTTTCCGAAATACTTACGGTTCTGCCTGTTTTTACACCGGCCGCAATACCGGGACTCACACTCGGCTGTCTTATGGCAAACATTTCAAGTCCTTTCGGTCTTATAGACATTATATGCGGTACATTCGCAACACTTGCGGCGGCTGTCATATCTTATGCGGCAAGGAATGTTACAATTAAAAAAATGCCTTTTATTTCAGTACTTGCGCCTGTTGTGTGCAATGCGGTTATAATAGGTCTTGAAATATGGTATCTTGAGGGCAGAACAGCCGAAATATTTTTCGTTTCAGCCCTTCAGGTAGGCGCCGGAGAAGCTGTTATGTGTATTCTTGCAGGTATTCCCTTTATCCGTGCGGTAAAGAGAACACGTCTGTTTTCAGCATTTTCCGATTAACAAAAAAGTAGTGGGGTAATCAAAATGAAGAAAATTCTTGTTGCCGATGATGAAGCACTTATAATGAACCTTGTGTGCGATTTTCTGCGCAATGAAGGATATCAGCCTCTCTCCGCCTCAGACGGTGAAGAGGCACTTGAAATCTTTAATACGGTTCCCGATATAGCACTTGTTATTCTTGATATAATGATGCCCAGAATTGACGGCTGGGAAGTCTGCAGAACAATAAGAAAAACATCAAATGTTCCCGTTATAATGCTCACTGCAAGAAGTCAGGAGTTTGATGAGCTGACGGGATTCGAAGCAGGTGCAGACGATTACGTAACAAAGCCCTGCAGTCCCTCCGTACTTATGAAACGCGTTGCTGCGCTACTGAGAAGAGAGGCTGCAAAAACAGTAAACACAAAATTTGTTATAGATAACCTTAAACTCGACTCCGAAGCCCACGATGTATGGCTTGACGGCAATTCTGTAATGCTTGCGCTCAAGGAGTACAGTATACTTTACAAACTTATTTCAAATCCCGGCAGAGTATTTTCAAGAGAACAGCTTCTTGATGACATATGGGGCTTTGATTTTGAGGGTGATATGAGAACAGTTGACTCTCATGTCGCAAGACTGCGTACCAAACTCGGTGAATGGGGTTCAAAGCATATCCGTACAATCTACGGTACCGGATATAAGATCGAGGCAGAGTAATTTATGAATATCCGTAAATACAAACGCTGTACAAAACAGGTGAATCTGAGTAATAAGATTATACGAATCGTCTCTGTTGTTCTGGCTGCCATTATCGCTACAATTATTCTTGTAACAGATAAAGGTCTTGATACGGTTTATCTTGTCCAGAGTGCCGTAAACAGCTTTATGGCATCTTATGAAATTGAGGATGTGTACAATAATTATACAGATGATTTTCTTTCAATGATGGACAGTATTGAACGTGAATATGCCATTACCGTTGAGATTTATTCCGATAACGGCAAATGTTTTTATTCCTCTTCATACAAGGGTGAAATGTCTGTTCCGCCTTATGATTCACATTCTGTTGTTGTGCCTGATTCCGCAAGAAAGAATTACGAAGTTATTCTTGACCTGGGCACTGCGGCAGGGAATAATTTCAACCTCAGCCGTGATTCTCAGGGGCAGAAGAATACAGAATATCTCGTCGGCTCATGGGATACGGAATCGGGAATTACAATACGTATTTTCAGCGTGAAATCCAATGCAGACAATAACGCAAAAATTGCCGTTGCCTTTGTTGCCGTAGTAACAATACTTTTTTCATATCTCGGCTTTATTGCAATTTCCGTTTTCGTAAGACGTGTTACAAAACCCCTTGAGGAAATGAGTGAAATCACAAAAAACATGTCTTCGCTTGACTTTTCCCGTAAATGTCAGCCGAATAACGTAAGTGAAATTGCTGTTCTTGCCGACAGTATCAATGAAATGTCCGATTCTCTGGAAACGTCGCTGGAAGATCTGCGTCTGAAGAACAAAAAGCTTCAGGATGATATTGAGCAGGAAAAAACAATCGACAGATTAAGACAGGTGTTTATTTCAGGTATCTCTCATGAACTGAAAACACCAATTGCCATTATTCAGGGTTATTCTGAGGGGCTTAAAATGTTCCTTGATCAGGATCCCGAAATGGCACAGAAGTACTGCGATACAATCATAAGCGAAACTCAGCGGATGAATAATCTTGTTATAAAACTGCTTGATATTGCCAAGTATGAATCAGGCGAATACAAACTTCTCTATGAACAGTTCAATATGAGGGAAGTGGTTTCAAGCTGGTTTGAACGAAATGAAGAGATTTTCAGGGAAAAGGGAATTACTGCAATAAATGACGTGGATCAGGCTGCTTCGGGATTCGGTGACTCATTTATTCTTTCAACTGTTATAAATAATTATCTTTCAAATGCCGTGGCGCATGTTGAGGGAGAAAAAATAATAAGAGTTTCCTCCGATGAAACAGAAAACGGCTGTTACCGTATAAGTGTGTATAATACCGGAAAACATATCGAAGCAAAAGATATAGATCAGATATGGAACAGCTTTTACCGTGCCGATAAGGCAATGTCTCGTGCTCAGGGACGTTTCGGCCTCGGACTTGCAATTGTTGCATCAATACAGAAACTCCATGAAAAAGAGTACGGTGTTGAAAATTGCGAAAACGGCGTACGATTCTGGTTTGATGTGAAAAAAGCTGATGAGAATATGAATCAGCAATAAAAACGCAACGGAAAACGGTGATTTGCAGGAGTCAGGAGTGCTCCGTAACGGTTGTTTTTCCGTAATACTGATTAAAAAAGCCACGGTAAGGCATTAAACTTACCATGGCTTTGTTTTTTATTGTCTGTGAGCAATTTTCAGAATTGTGAAAATGTCTGCCGGGGGCAGGATTTTTATTGTTTTGCTTTGCGTCTCTCCATGAGCATTTCAACAATCTTTATATCCTCGGGATATGTTACCTTGTAGTTGTCAGTATAACCGAAATAACGGTATTCCTTTGTATCAAGAGGCAACTGATGTGCAGGATGACAAAGATTTGAATTTTCATCAAAATGCTTATAAAGAAGAGGGAATCTGTAGGCATCGGGAGCCTGAATAAGATAGAATTCCTCTCTGTCTGCAATTCTGTCCCTGTAGGAGCCGAGAGCGTCCGTGATTTTGTATGCAGTGTTGACGAAATCGTATTCATCAAGGAGATTTATGAATTCATCAATAAGCTCCGGTGTAATCATCGGACAAGCGGCATTGTTCTCGATTATTCTTTCACAATCGGGATAATTTTCCGCTATGTAGTCAAGGGCATTTTTGAAAGAACCGTTACGGCTTGCACCGCCTTCAACGGTTTTTACACCGTAATCAGCAGCAATTCTGCCCTTTTCCATTTCTGTTTTATCAACAATGACAATAAAGTCATCAATTGTTTCAGCTTTTCTGAAGGCATCGATTGAATACCATATCATTTCCTTGCCGAAAACAGTACAATACTGCTTCGGTCTGTCTGCACCGAAGCGTGAGCCGATTCCGCCCGCAAGAATTATACCTATATTCTTTCCCATAGCGTTCTCCTTATTTGTATACAACACAATTTGAGGGCTTTTTGTCGTTGAGCCAGTCAGTAAGACTTGCAACAACCATATTTGTGCCCTGAACCTGAACATCGTAGGATGAACCTGCGATATGAGGTGTGATTATAAGATTTTTTGCATCAAGAAGAGGACAGTCTGAAGCAACCGGTTCAACTGCAGTAACGTCAATGGCTGCACCTGCAATTTCATCGGTATTAAGAGCTTCAATAAGGTCTGCCTCGTTGACAAGCTCGCCTCTTGATGTGTTTATGAAATATGCGGTATTCTTCATTTTTCTGAATTCTGCCGCCTTGAAAAGATTTCTTGTCTGCGGTGTCACAACACAATGAAGGCTGACAACATCAGAATCCGAAAGAAGTCTGTCAAACTTGACAAGTTCTATATCTTCAGGCACGGATTCAGGGTCGATATAGGGGTCGTAAGCAATGACCTTCATATCAAATGCCTGAGCCTTTTTTGCAACAAGTCTGCCTGCGTGACCGAAGCCCACAAGACCGAGAGTCATATGATTGACACTCTGACCCCTGAAACGGATAAAGGGGGAATTATTATCAAGTCCCCACACCGTGTCACGGTATTCATCAGGCTTTGATCTGACGTCGGTTGTGATTACTCTGTTATGGATAAGACTGTCTGTGAGAGTAATATTTCTTGTAAGGTCAAGGATATAAGCCATTGTCATATCAGATACGGCATTTGCATTTCTGCCGCCGTTATTACAGACGATTACACCCTTTTCCATTGCCTTGTCAAGGTCAATAACAGTCTTGACACCGCCGCGGCAACAGACAATGAACTTGAGATTTTCGGCACAATCAAAAATCTCTTCATCTATTGTATCATATTCACACACAAGAATGTCAATATCGCGGACTCTTGTTTTCAGTTCTTCACGGGGCATAACATCGTGGTCAATATTATAGCCTGCATATTCAAAATCTATTTTATCGCTGAGAGTTTCAAGAATCGGTTTTATAACTTCAGCAGTGACGAGTGCTTTGAGTTTTTTCATATATTTTCCTCCTTATCAGAGTACATCAAGTTCTTTGAGGTAAGCAACAGTCTTTTTTGTGCCTTCTATGTGGTTGTATAAGGATTTCCAGCCGAGAGCACAGAGTTTGTCAACGCTCAGGACTGCTCTTGTAACCTTGGAATAGCCTGCCTTTGCAAGGTCTGCAGAAAGGTCAAAAACAACTTCCTTTCCGCCTGCTGCCGCTGCTGCCGAAGCAAAATCACGAAGCATAATTCCGCCCTCGCAGTCTGCAACATTATATACACTGCCTTTTTCACCGTGAGAGAGCATTTTGAGCATACCTGTTGCACAGTCGCCCACATAACCGAATGAAAAGACCTGTGTGCCGGGGCTTTTGAGAACGATATCCTCATTTCTGACAGCATTGCCTATAAACTGAGTGGGAGCCTTGGTGTCTTCGGGAATTACGGTTGCGCCGTAGATTCTGCCGATTCTTGCATTTACGAAATCAACACCGTATTCGCTCATATATGCGTTACACATTGCCTCAGAAGCTCTTTTTCCCGAGGGATAGCCTGCTCTGAGGGTATTGCAGTCAACGTATCCGCTGTAAAGTTCATCAAAAAATTCAGTGTTGTCATCACCCATTCCGTATGCTTCAACGGAAGAGCAGAACATGAAGCGTTTTGTGTTATATTTTCTGCAGCATTCAAGGAGATTATGCGTTGCAATAATGTTTGTACAGATTGTGTCAACGGGCTTGTTTGCATAGTCAAGGGGAGAAGTGTTACTTGCCGCGTGAATGACATAATCGGGCTTGTTTTCACTGAAAACCTTTTCACAAAGTGACATATCATTGACATCACCTGTAACTGAAACAAAGTTTTCCTTATAATCACCGAAACGTACAGACATTCTTTCTTCATGTCTGTCAATTGCAATAACTTTTATATCGCCCTTTGCCATAAGAAGATCAACAATATAGTTGCCGATAAGACCTGCAGCACCTGTTATGAGAACGGTATTTCCTGCAAGTGTTTCAAATACATCTGCAAATTCGGAAAGATAGATTCCGAGTTCTTTTTTATATTCCGATGATTTTATATACATGGTTTATTTCTCCCGTATGATTTTTTGTTTGATGAGTGATTTCAGACAGATATATACTGCCGATGCAACAAGTGAAACGGCAAATACAATCAAAGGCATAACCGGAGTGAGCATTTCACCTATGGCGGTTAAACTGCCTGTTGAAAGAATCTTTTTGAGTACATTTTTGACAAGGATATGTAATGTATAAACGTATAATGAATATTCGGCACCGAGGAATGAAAGCTTCGCAGTTTTTACAGTGCCCTCTTTTTTCAGAGCAAATATAAATAATGCCGAAACTGCAAAAAATGTGCCGATATAAAGACTTTTCTGTGTGTGAAGCATGTCTGCGGTAACAGCTTCAGCTGTTGAAATAATCATAATAGCAATAAGTGCAGGAGCTGAAAATTTCTTTTTCAGTTTTTCTTCATTTGCTCTTATGTAATGTCCCGTCATAAAGAACGGAAGCCCTACAAACAGCCAGTTTCTGCAAAGCCACGATTTTTCAAAAATCCATGGTGTGTTTTCAATAAATTCGGGGATTTCACGCAGTACCACACCTGATAAGAACAGAAGAGGAATGAGAAAATACATCTTTTTTGTTATTCCTTTTTTCTCTAAGAAAAAGAATACAACCGTTACATAAATCAGTGCCGGCAGGAACCACAGAGCTTCCATGACACGGGGATGATTGAATATAAAGAATTCAAACAACGCCATAAGAGAAAATCTGTCTCCAAGGTAATCTGCAAGAGAGTTGTTTATAATATGTACAAGACACTCGTAAGCGAGATAAAGCAGAAAACTTCCGCCGAATATCGTTGCAAGGTGTCTGATTTTTCTTTTGTATTTCTCGTTTATTGCATTTTTGTTTTCATAATAACTGAAAAATCCCGATACCATGAAAAAGAACGGTACTGCAAATCTTGCAACTGCTATAAAACCTCTGCCGAAGTCACCGGGGAAGTGAACATGTATGCCGACAACGAAAAATGCAGCAATAATTTTCAGAGCATTCAGAAGTTCATACTGTTTCTTTTGAACAGCCATCATTATTCTCCTTTTCAAGAAGCTTTTTCAGTGTTTTTTCAAAGTCCTTATCCTGCTCTTTTGTGCGTTTGGAGGGTCCTTTTGTTCTTCCCCCTGCCATACGGATTTTTTTTGAAACAAATCTTGTATAGAGCAGTTTTTCAATATTCTGGTCGGTAAAAATCAGACCGTTCTGGTTAACGGGAATTGCCTGCTTTGCAAGACACATAGCCGCAAGACCGTAATCCTGAGTTACGGCAATATCACCTTTTGCAATCATGTTCACCAGTCTGAAATCAACGCTGTCAGCACCCTTTTCGGCTGTGATTGTTTCTGCCCCTTCACGCACTATGTAATGCGCAGTGTCGCAGATGATTATGCACTTTTTACCGTACTGTGATGCAAGATTCACCGTAATATCAACAACGGGACAAGCATCGGCATCAATCAGAATTTTCATTTTTTCATCTCTTGAAGTCATATTCTGTTTTATTGTAGCACACTTTTTTTAAAAGGTCAATCGGATGTTGAATATAAACAGGTTATAATATGTATTATTTATATAAAAGAGGAAACAATAGCATACGGTGATTATTACGGCTAAAAGAACTATAATTTTATTTTTTACCGTTGTTGTGATGTTTGCAGCCGTGCTTGTACGGTTGGCGTATATCTCTGTATCGATGATTTCTGATGTTTCTTCTGTCAGAAGTTCAAGGGTTATACAGGTAGGTCAGACACGAGGTATGATATATGACAGAAACATGAATCCCGTTGTGAACAGGACTTTTCATACAATGCTTGCGGTAAATCCGACGACGGAAGCGATGAAGTGTCTTGAAATGTATCTTGACAAAGAAGCTTTTGCCGATGCCGGGATTCTTGCTTCACAGGGTAAACCTTTTTTAATTGAATGTGACAGCTACAACGGTGACTGCGATGATATAATCGATGTTATTATATATAACAGATATTCGGAGAATGATAATGCAGTGCATCTTGTGGGGTATACCGACAGTACTGGTAACGGTGTTACGGGAATTGAAAAATCATTCAATGATCTGCTGAATGAATATTCGGGCACGGTTTCCGTAAGGTATAATGCTGATTCTTCGGGTGTTATGCTCAGCGGTATGGGATTTGAAATAATCAACGATAATTATGATTCAAAGGGCGGAGTTGTGCTTACGATTGATAATGAAATACAGCGCATCTGCGAAGACGCAATGGAGCGTAATAATATCGTCAAAGGAGCCGTTGTTGTGCTTGATGCAAAGACATCTGCAATTCTTGCAATGGCAAGTGCACCGTCTTTTGACAGATTTTCTCTTGCAGAGTCACTCACCTCGGATGATTCGCCCTTTCTTAACAGAGCGCTCAGCTCCTATTCGGTCGGTTCTGTGTTCAAACCCGTTGTTGCGGCAGCAGCGATTGAAAACGGAGAGAGCGAAAACAGTGTTTTTGATTGCTGCGGTTATACAATGGTATCGGGTGTACGTTTCAATTGCCATGAATTGTCGGGACACGGCGAAAATGATATGAAAAACGCAATGGCTGTGTCATGTAATTCATATTTTATAAAGCTCGGTCAGACGGCAGGTGCAGAGAGTATTGTAAATATTGCTTCGGCACTGGGATTCGGTAAAGAAACCGTTCTCTGTGACGGGATTGTTTCATCTTCGGGATATCTTCCGTCGGCAGATGAAATCGATTCACTGCCTGCACTTGCGAATTTATCTTTCGGTCAGGGAAATCTGCTTGCAACTCCGCTGCAGATAGGTGCACTGTTCTGTACCTTTGCAAACGGCGGATATTACCGTGAACCGTATATTGTAAGTGCTCTGGTTGATTCACAGGGAAAAGAAACTGAAATTTTTTCAGGCAGAACCGATAATAAGGTTCTGACGGACAGCGTTTGTGAAAGAATAAATGAAATGCTTTGTCAGACGGTGCTCACCGGCAGCGGTGTTCTTTCAAAACCGATGGAGTCTGACTCGGCAGGAAAGACAGCAACAGCCGAAACAGGGCAGAGGGAAAAGGGCAAAGAAATTGTTCACACATGGTTTGCAGGGTATTATCCTGCAGAAGATCCCGGGTATGTGATAGTTGTGTTCAGGGAAAACGGAACTTCAGGTGCAACAGACTGCGCTCCTGTGTTCAGAGATATTGCAGATATGATTGTAAACGACTGATAAAATTATGCAAAATTGCTGATGATGATACCTGTCTGCAACAGCAAAATTGATTTTTTGATAATTTTATTAAAAAAATGATAGAAAAGTAAATTTACATCTTGACATTTTGACTCATTTGATGTAAATTTAATATAACTGGTGCGAAGATGCGCACCAAAAGAATATGTTGGGTTAATTTATGTAGTATAATCCATGAAAGGGGTAACACCAAATATGAAAAAAAGCCATGAATATGATTCACCCGTGCTTTCCAAACTCGTTTCAGTTGTTACAGTTCTTGCTATCTGCGTATGCTCAATCTGCTGCATCGTAACAGCATCTAAGGTTTCAACTATGTCAGGCGTTGCTGTTTCAGGCAGCAACCAGCAGGCAGGCACACAGCAGTCAACACCTTCAACACCTTCAACACCTTCAACACCTTCAACTCCCTCAGGTGACGCTTCAACTCCTTCAGGTGACGCTTCAACTCCTTCAGGTGACGCTTCAACTCCTTCAGGTGACGCATCAGCTCCCTCAGGCGACGCATCAGCTCCCTCAGGTGACGCATCAGCTCCCTCAGGCGACGCATCAGCTCCCTCAGGTGACAGCAACCAGTCATCTGCTCCTGCTGAAGCTTCAAAGGAAGAAATCCTTAAGAAGTACACAGAAGTTATGGACCAGCTTAAGGCAGGCGTTGCTACATACGACAAGAAGGAATTCCAGACACTTGCTGATGACTACGATCTCGGTACAGTTGGTAACCTCGTTCTTCCCATCGCTCAGAACCTTATGACAAGTGAAGACGAAGCAGAACTCCAGAACCGTGACGACGCTGATCAGATCCCCATCATCAGAAACAAGAAGGGTTGTCTTCTTACAGATGCAAGCAAGATCAAGTCAGCTAAGATGACAGAAAGCGGCGGCAAGACAACAATCGTTATCGTTCTTAACGATGAAAAGAAGCCTCTTCCCGCAGCAGACGGTGCTACATCATGTGACAGTGCTGTAGGTTCAATGATGAATCCTCTCGATCAGGCAGAAATCGATAACATCGTTGCTGAATTCTCAGGCGTTGTTACAATGAACAAGTTTGAACTTACAGGTAAAGATTGTACAGCTACTCTCGTATTCGACACAGCTTCAGGCAAGGTTGAATCACTTGAGCAGATCATGAACTACTTCATCGAAGTTGATGCTAAGGCTGTTTTCGTTCCTGTTTCAGGTTACGCAACACTTACAAACAAGATGACAATCAACAACGTTACATACAAATAATTACCAACATCAATAAGAACAGGGCACTTTAAAAGTGCCCTGATTTTTTTTATTATTAATTTTAATTATCCGTTGTCAGCTTCGTTTGCTGCGGCATTGAGTTTTTCGATACAGCTTGTGCAGATTTTCTGATCGTTGAATTCAACAATATTGTCAAGATTCTTGCAGAAAATGCATGAGGGTGAGTATTTTCTGAGAATGATCTTGTCATCTTCAACAAATACTTCAAGCGCATCTTCACTGTCCACAATATTGAGCTTTCTTCTCAGCTCCATGGGGATTACAAATCTTCCTACGCTGTCTACTGTTCTGACTATGCCTGTTGCTTTCATTTAAATTACCTCCGTTATTTTGTCTATTTGACTTTTTCTGCCAATAATATATCATAAATCACAAAATCTGTCAATACAAAATATGTAAATAAATTGTTAATCTGTAAAAAATTGTCACAACGCAAACATGGTTATAATATCAGAATTGAATGCATAAAGTTTAGTATGCTTAATTACATATGGATATTTATGATTTTGTTTTCTTTTATCTGTGCTGTTTTTAACGGAACAATGTCTCAGCTGTCATCTGCAATACTTGAAAGCTGTTCGGATGCTGTATCACTCTGCATAAAACTTCTCGGTTCAATGTGCCTGTGGTGCGGTATTATGAACGTTGCGGAGAAATCAGGACTTTGTGATTGTTTTGCAAAAATGCTCAGTCCCATTCTGAAAAAGCTTTTTCCCGACAGTAAGAATGATAATTCAATAATGAAAGCCGTTTCAATGAATGTTGCTGCCAATGTTCTCGGGCTCGGCAACGCGGCAACTCCGTTGGGGATAAGAGCCGTAAAAGAAATGAACAGACTCAATCCCGATAAGCAGTCTGCAACTTTGGATATGATGACTTTTGTGGTAATCAACACTGCCGCACTTAAAATTGTTCCCTCTACCGTGGCAACGCTCAGATCTGCCGCCGGGGCAGAAAATCCCATGGATATAATACTTTGTGTCTGGGTCAGCAGTGCATTTGCACTTGCGTCTGCGGTGGTGAGTGTAAAACTCTTCGGGAGGTTTTCCCGTAAATGAATTTTTCATCATTTGTTCTGCCTTCCGTAACTGTTCTGATAATCGTCTTCGGCTTAATTAAAAAAATTGATGTATTCGGCACCTTTACTCAGGGTGCGAAGCAGGGCGCAGAAACTGTTTTTACACTCCTGCCTGTTCTTACGGGACTTGTGACAGCTGTTGCCATGCTGAAAGCATCAGGGGGAACAGAAGTCATTACAAAACTGCTTTCGCCTGTTTTTGAATTTGCAGGAATACCTCGGGATGTTGTTCCGCTTTGTATTCTCAGCCCTGTGTCCGGCAGCGGATCTCTTACTGTGTTTGAGAATATAATCGACACCTGCGGGCCTGATTCCCTGCAGGGGCGTATAGCCTCAGTTATTGCAGGTTCAACCGAGACCACATTTTATGCCGTTACGGTTTATCTGGGCAGTGTGGGGATAAAAAAAACGGGAGTTCTCATCCCGTGTGCACTGCTGGGTGATATTGTCAGTTTTATTTGCGCCGCAATTACAGTCAGATATTTTTTTGCATAAAAAGAACAGTCCTGAATTCAGGACTGTTTCTTTGTTCGAATTGATATTTTATTTAACAAGTGTAGCAATCAGTTCGATAAGAGCTGAGTATAATACGCCAATTATACCGAAAATGCTTTCATAAACTCCTGAAAAGAGACCAGTGATATCAGTTTCCATTATTACACCTCAATTCTTTATATATTTTTTCAATTTACAATTTTAATTGGCCGGGTTGAGTTGTGTCTGCATTGTCAAATTTGCTTTTGATCAGGTCGATAATTTTCATAATAAAGTTGATGAAAGAAGTAAATTTATCCATTATGCGACCTCCTTTTCAAAAATTCGCCCAATGTGATGTAAACTCAGTATTCAGGCATTGCATAATGTTGATATTCAGACTTCGCTAGTGAACCTTTGCAAAAAAATTAACTTAAACTATAGGCAGTTCAACAGTTGTTTCTTCAGCTGAAACAGTTGTTGTTTCGTCAGATTTGCTTGATAATGCACCAAACAGTCTCATGAAGAAATCGAGGATGCTTTCGATCCAATCGATAAATCTTACTGCGTCAAAACCTGATTTGTTCATCAGTAATACACGTCCTTTTTAATTTGTACACTTATTATAACATATTGTTCATAATAAATCAATATTTGTACAATAATTATTTTTTATCAAGCATGCCTGCCTTGTACATAAGGAATGCACAGAGAACAGAAGCAACAATGCCGGGGAAGATAAGTGTTGATGCACCGATTGTGGGAGCAAAAACAAGAATAATGAGCATAATGATGATGGGTGCAAAAGAAATTTTCCAGTTCTTTACAAAGTAACCTGCACCGAGAGCACCGAAGAGTGCGGGAATAACCTGTTTGAATGCAGGCATGAGAAGCGCACTGCTTGTGAATGTTTCAAGGAAAGGTGCGAATGCGATAACACCGATTGCAAGAATAATTGTTGTAACAATTGAAGATGTTGCAATTGCGATTGTTGAAATAACTTCGCCTTCTTCTGAGTTTGACTTGACCTTTGCACTTTCCATAGCACTGATAGCGCAGGGGAGTTTGAGGTTAACGATGTTACCTGTAACGAATGAAAGATATGTGCCGCCTGCACCGAGCATAGGTGTGTAGAAAATAACTTCAACTACGGCAACTGCCCAATAAAGAGGAATAACTTTGAGAAGTCCCTGCATTACCTTTGCGAATGAGGGGAATACACCCAGGTAAAGGCATATTGCAAGAGGGAACATGAGAAGAACACAAAGTGCTGTAACGGTTGAGATTCTGCCCCATGTATGGACTTTGTCATAATATGTTTTTGCTGTTTTAGTCTTATTTTTAGCCATTTTTAACCCCTCCATTCAAGAAGTGCGATTTCAGCAGGAAGAACATTGTATGCAACAATAGCAGCAACCATGCCGAGAATCATACCTATAGGCATAATGAAAGGCTCAAGCCATGTGAGTTTACATTTCTTTGAGACAATTTCAAGAATAACAGAAGAAATAACTGCTGTGACAAGTGTAATTACAGAGAGAACACCTGCACCGTCGAGAGGTGTGTCTTTTTTACCTGCACCGAGGATTGAGTTTGAAATGAACGCACCGATAAGACCGATGAAAAGAGCAGGAGTAACATGATCCATAAATCCTGCAAAGCTTCTCTTTTTCTTCTGAGGGTTTGCAAGTTCGATTGTGTCATCTGCTTTTTCGGGTTCTGCAACTTCCTGAGTATTCTTCTTACCTGCTTCAAGGAATTTCTTGTGAAGAGGCTTTGCAACAAAGGGAAGAATTACAAGAGAGAAACAGATACCTATTGTCATAACCCATGCAACACCTGCAAATGCTTCGGGATCCTGAATTGATTCGGAAATACCTGTTGTAATGCCGAATGCCTTGATAGCTTCTGTTGCGGCAACTGTTTCGTAAGTGATGTTACCCAGAACTGAGAGACGTACCCAGGGAATAACAAGACCGAGAGCAGGTGCAAGAGCTATAACTGTTGCGAGAACAGAAAGAGCAGACGGGATTGTGAAAACTGCGCTTGATGTAACAGAGTTACGAAGCTTTTTCTTGTCAATACCGAGTTCCTGACCGCGTTTCCAAGCTTTTACAAGAAAGAAAACAGACTGTGCAAGAACAAAAAGAACTACGCCGGCTGCAATAAGGTAAAGAGCCGTTGAACTTTTAAAATCCATAAAATCACTACCTATTTTATAATATTATAATAGAATTCTACAAAATTTTTTTTAATATGTCAATATCACGGGACAATCTTTTTTATAAAACACATTATTCCCTGAGGGGTAATTTCTGCAATTCCGCAGGAATTCTGTTTTACACTGCCGGGATTCATCATATAGAGTCCGTTTTCGTAAGATGTGAACGGTGTATGGGTGTGACCGAAAAGGGCAATTTTTGCGTCGGAGTACAGTGCCGCAGTCTTGAGCTTGTCAAGTCCGAATTTAACCTGCTGAACATACCCGTGAGTGCAGTAAACAGCGGTGTCACCGAAGATTTCAACAGTGGTTTCGGGGTAGGGTGAAAAAGCACTGTCGCAGTTGCCTCTTACCGCCGCAACTTTTTTTCCTGTGAGAAGATGGGAAATCTCCTCAAGGTCATTCAGACCGTCACCGAGAAAAATTACGGCATCTGCATTCTTTTCGCTTTTTACAGCCATTGAAAGTGATGCAATATCACCGTGTGAATCAGAAAGTACAAGTAATCTCATCATATTCACCTTTCTTTGTCATATTATTGTATTGATTATATTGAATCGGAGGGGTTTATATGTCTGCAGATATCGATGATATCATAAACAGAATAAAAAACAACAGCAATGAGGAAAATAAAAAGCTTGCTTCTGATCTGAAATCGGGCCTGACACCGCAGCAGAATGAAATGCTCGGCAGAATTATGGCAGATAAAGACCTGCTGAAAAAAATTACTCAGTCAGAGCAGGTGAAAAACATACTCAGTAAGCTCGGCGGTGATAAAAATGGACATAAGTGAAATACTTTCGTCGCTTACACCGGAAGATATTGAACAGCTCAGAAGTGTTGCATCGGGACTTATGTCATCGGGGGAGACTCAGGGGCAGAAAGAGGATAAAAAGTCCGATGAAAACCTGTTTTCGCCCTCTCTTCTCGGGAATCTCGGAAAACTCGGCAGCACTTTTTCCGCAGATGATGAAAGAACTGCACTTCTGAAAGCTCTTAAACCGATGCTCAGCGAACAGAGACAGTCAAAGGTGGAAGATGCAATCAGAATAATGAAAATTATTCAGATACTGCCCGTTCTGCGGGAAAGCGGATTGCTCAGCGGTCTGTTGTAAGGAGTAGCCATGCGAGATTATACTTATCAGGATATGCTCAGAATGCAGGAAGAGGCTGCAAACCGTGTCCGCGAAATGAAAAAAAGAGCTGTCATCACTGATGATGAAGACTATCAGAAACCGCGCCCTAAAAATCCCGTTCCCGACGAGGTGAGACATATTTCTTTTCCCGTTGAAATTGAAAGCGTAACGCAGGTGACAGAATTGCCCGATACCGTAATAAAAGAAAACAGACATAAACCAAGTCCGTTGGCAATGCTGCTTCGGGATAAGGATTCATTTCTGATTCTTGCGTTGATTGTTGCGTTATACGACACGGGTGCCGATTTTGTAACTCTTGCAATGCTTGTTTATTTGTTGATGTAATTTTGAATAAATTACTAATAAATGTGTTTAAAATTGCTGATTTGGTAAAATAAACTAATATAACGGCAAAATGTTAACATCGCGGTAAATAATTGTTTATAATCTGTTAACAAATATTTCTGAATTATGTGATACTATGAGCGTACAAAGTTAAGAAGTTGATGGAGGTTCGAACTTATGTATAATTCAATTTTCAATTTTTTAATGATGATCGTAAACATCTTCTCTGCATTAGGTCAGATGATCGGTTTATAATTTAAAATTCTTTATTTTGGTAATATTAACGAAGCATTCTCCGGATTTATTCGGAGATTGTTTTTATTATACCGAATTCTGAGTCTTATTTCAATATTAATGTCCGGGAAATAAAAATTCCCGGATTTTTTTATTTGCTGAATAATTTCTGTTGTTATTAATAACAAAAAGGGTTTTAAGATTTTGTGCGAATCTCCAAAAAAGTATTAATAAACAATTTACATATTATTCAAACTTGACATTTATGTTGAATTATATTATTCTATTTACAAGCATAAGTATTTTTTATGTGCTTAAAAACTCGTGGCAGGTGCCACAAAGAAAGGACTTGTTCTCATGAAAAAATTCACTAAATTCCTTAGTGTCTTCATGGCAATGGTAATGATTGTTTCATGTATCCCCATGACAGCGTTTGCATCTGAGAGAGATACATCTTCTCTTGAAGCATACCTTGATACAGACAATCTTGCAATAGTTATTGAAGATCTTCTTACTGCTCTCGGCGACAGAAAAGAAGAAATAGTTCCTACTGTTCTCAATCTTGTTTTCCAGCTTGTTGCAGATCTTAAAGATACAGCAGAAGCTAACGGCGTAGATGTTATGACTGCAGATACAGACGATCTTGCAGATCAGCTTATCATTTACCTTGACAAGACTCTTGCAGAAGCTGACCTCAACAGCCAGATTGCTGATTTCAAATCAATCATCGGTATGGTTCTTGACGGTACTAAAGTTGACCTCAACTCAGTAGACGGCGTACTTACAACTCTTGCAAATGCTCTCGACAGCCTTGCAAAAAAAGGTAAGAGTTTCTGCGGTGATGCAGCAACATTCAGCACAACATCTCTTAAAAAGGGTACAGGCAAGAATGCAAAAATCATCACAACAAAGACAGCTTCAGGTGTTGAAATCATCAATGCTCTTTTCGGATTCATTTCTGATTCAAAGAACATCAACGTTATCAAAAAGGTTATAAAGGGCAACCTTGACCTCGGCAGCGTTAACGGTATTCTTAAGCTTGCAGGCATTGATGCTGAACAGGAAGTTGCAAAGCTTTTCGGCAACCTCGATTTCACAATCAATGAACTTCTTTATGATAATCTTCTCAAGGGTGAAAGCGAAGTCGCTTTTGCTGATTCAATCTACAAGGATTACACAAGTGACGAAATTCTTGCAGCAGCTCTTCTTAAGCTTATGACAGGCGCAGATGCTACAAAGGCAGAAGCAGCAAAGCTTGCAGGCATGACACTTTACCAGATGATCGGTACATATGCGGATTCTCTTATCGCTAAATTCCTTATCGGTCCTCTCAATACTGATCTTAAGACAGCTCTTAATGATCTTATCGCAATGGATCCTCAGCTTGAAGTTCTCAAGAATATCATCAACATGGATTATGAATTCAAGGCAGACACATTCAACTTTGCACAGATGTCAAAAGAAGGTCTCTTCGAGAACCTTAACAATATCGTTTGTAAATTAGCAGAAGTTCTTCTTCAGCCTGCTGTTTATGCAGAACTTCAGCTTAAAACAGGCGGCAACGAAAATGTCAATCACAACCTTACATCAGTATTCGGTTACATTCTTAAGACTCTTGCTTCCATAAACGGTGGCAAGATTGAAGTAACAGTTGAAGAAGTTAAATATACATTTGATTTCAGCGGCTTCACAGCAGATAAAATTGCTGATAAAGATCTTGAAGATATGATTGTTGCTGTTGTTGAACTCTTCTATCCCACTCTTCTTCAGCTTGAACTCCCCGAAGAAGTTGTTTCTCTTGAACAGCTCTGGGGTTACACAGCATACGTTGTAATCGACAGATTCATGGTTAATGATGAATCAATCGATTTCGACAGAGATTACAAAGATCTCGTATTTGCAGCAGACGGTAAGGTTAAAGACCTTTCTCTTGATGCATGGAACAACGTACTCGGTGAAATGGGTATGGATGTTGCTATCTACTGGCTTAACGACGCTACAAACTACGGCATGACTCAGGCTGACATTGATTCATTCAAGGCTCAGGGCTGGACATGGGAAGATTTCTTTGAAGATATCGTTGACTGGGCACTCGGCTACATCAAGGGTATTCCTGCTGTATCAGATGAACTCAGCATCGAAAGATATGAAATCGACGGTTACGGCGCATGGTATAAACTCAATGTTGTACTCAACGAGCTTTTCCCCTTCGCATTTATCAACGGTTGCGGTGACGAAACATTCACATTCGACGTTTACAATGCAATCATGGGTAACGTAGCTCCTCACCTTTATGAAAGTGATTTCTCTGCATTTGCAAACATCTTTGCAATGAACGACAGAGCAGACAATCCTTTCAATCAGCCTCTCATCGCTTCAGTTCTCGGCATTATCGATAACCTTCTCTTCTCAATCTTCTCACATGAAGACTGTGCAGAAGGTCAGTTCGAAAAGGCTGCAACTCCCACACACGACGGTTACAAGGGTACATACGATAAGGCTAACGGTCACTACATCGATGTAGAAGTTATTCCTGCAACAGGTGTTGAAGAACCCTCAGAACCTCCCGTTGAAGATCCTACAGAACCTCCTGTTGAAGATCCCACAGAACCTCCTGTAGAAGATCCCACAGAGCCTCCTGTTGAAGATCCCACAGAACCTCCTGCAGACGAACCCGACTTCACACTCGGTGACGTTAACGGTGACGGTGAAATCACAGCTTCTGACGCAAGATCAGCTCTTCGTGCAAGTGCAGGTATGGCTGAACTTGATGAAACTCAGTTCAAGGCTGCTGATGCAAACGGTGACGGTGAAATCACAGCTTCTGACGCACGTACAATTCTTCGTGTAAGTGCAGGTCTCGCAACATTTGATTAATTTCAAAGCATAAAATATGTGCCATCCTTAACGGATGGCACTTTTTTTAACCTTTTTTTATAAATACTTCACTTAGCATTATTCCGATTTTCGGCTCGGCAATTTCAAGTTCTATACAGCCGTTTACAATGAATTCATCGGGTATTTTATAAACGATTGTTTCAAATCCGGGTGCGGAGAGTTCCTGCTCCCATTTTGTGTCTCTTTCACCGCCGTATTGTTTGCCTTTGTAAAGAATGTTGTTATTGATTTTGATTGTAAAATCAGTTACTTCATCTCTGTATCTCGGTTTTATGTTGAGAATGAGTTTATAGTTGTTTCCGGTGAGACCGCCTGTTTTCATTCTGAATGTATAGTGGTCAAAAACTCCCGTCATTGACATCGGCATAGTCCCGTTGTTTTTGCCGGGGTTGTCACCCTGAAAATCCATATAGAAGAACGGATCCTGACGTATACCGAGCTGACCTAAACCGTTTTCGGAAACGGAGAAATAGTATTCTTCGTGAGTTGTATTGTTTCTTGTGAGAAGTTCATTTACAAAACGCTGTCTGTCATCACCGCTGAGAGATTTTGCATAGCTGATTCTGTTCAGAAGATAAAGCTTATCTGTCACGGGATTGTCGATTGTGTCAAGTGTTGCGCCTCTTTCCCAGCCGTTTGCGTAATAGTTCTTCACATCAAGCTGTAAACCTGCTTTTTCAAAGAGTTTTCTGCCGATTGAGAAAATCTCATCGTGAAGTTTATTGTATTCTTCACTGAACGGTGTGCTGAGAATTGCCTGAGCTTCATCAAGCATCATATTTTTCATAAAATATTTTGCTTTTTTAATAAGTTCAAGTTCAAAAACTCTTCTTGACTTTACAAGCATGTCACACTTTGCTCTGAAAAGGCACATAAGGAATCTTACATTTTCAAGAAGAGAGGGAGTTTCCTCAGCCATGTCCTCAAAGAAGGAAAGTGTTGTCTCTATGTGGGGATTTTCTGCAGGATCGCCCTCCCAGTTCTTTTCAAGACCGAGAATACCGTTTACTGCTTTCTTTGTGTTTCCGCCGGGGAAGAAAAGACGTGCATAATCCGAGAGTGTGTCGGTAAGGCTGACATCGGGGAAGAAATCCATATCGCTCCACACCATTTTGTTTATATCATCACTGATACCCTCAGAGTAAGATACACTGCCTATGATGTATTTGCGTGTGAGTCTGTGAATTGTTCTGTATTCTGTGGGACGGGGGTTTATAGCTTCACGGCTGAGTGTTGATGCCAAAGCAAAGTGCCAGTCTTCACGGTCGAAGTGTACGGGATATTCACATCTTATATTATGTGTTATATCAGGATAAAGTCTTATCG
>JAZOUN010000089.1:0-3600 GCA_045658165.1 Acutalibacteraceae bacterium | reverse complement strand
GCTCTCAAGAATGCAGGTCTTATCAAAGACGAACTTGATGGTGTTAAGGTTCTTGGTAACGGCGAAATCACAAAGAAGCTTACAATTAAAGCTAATGCTTTCTCTGCAGGCGCAAAGGCAAAGATCGAAGCTGCCGGCGGTACAGCAGAAGTTCTTTAATTACACCACATGATCTGATTCGGTTAATCCGAAAAAGTTAGGAGAGTGTGTTAAATGATTCAGACGATCAAAAACGCCTGGAGAATACCTGAACTGAGAAATAAGATTATTTTCACAGCATTCATCATTCTTATTTGCAGACTCGGCGCTGCAATCCCTGTACCTTTCCTCAATATCGGTGCAGACGGTATTCTTGGATCAAACGCTGTTTCAACAGCAACATTCCTTGATTACATCAACATGATGTCAGGTAATGCTTTTAACTTCGGTACGATTTTCGCATTGTCAATCACACCGTATATCAATTCATCAATTATCATCCAGCTTCTTACAGTTGCTATCCCTGCTCTTGAAAGACTTTCAAAAGAAGGCGAAGAAGGCAGAAAGAAGATTGCAAAGATTACAAGATATGTAACAGTTGCTCTCGGTATACTCCAGGGTACAGCATATTATGTATTCCTTCGCAGCCAGGATGCACTTTCAAAGACAACTGGTACTTTTGGTGAAATTTTCCAGGCAGTTGCAATTATCTTAATTCTTACAGCCGGTACTGCAGTAACAATGTGGCTCGGCGAACAGATTAACGACAAGGGTATCGGCAATGGTATTTCAATAATCCTTTTTGCAGGTATCGTTTCAAGAATTCCGGCATACGCCGGTCAGGTATACAGCTACATGAACTTTGGCGGCATTTACTATGCACTTGTTCCCATCGCTCTTGTAAGCCTTGTGCTTCTCATCATCTTCATCGTATGGATGGATAATGCAGAACGCAGAATTCCTGTACAGTATACAAAGCGTGTTGTCGGCAGAAAGATGTACGGCGGTCAGAGCTCAAATATTCCTATCAAGGTTAATATGTCAGGTGTTCTCCCCGTTATCTTCGCAAGCTCAATTCTTTCACTTCCCTCAACAGTACAGATGTTTGTTGATGTTAAAGAAGGTTCAGGCTGGGAAAAATTCTTCTCAGTTTTCACAACTGAACATTGGGCTTACACATTAATTTATTTTGTTCTTATCATATTCTTCGCATATTTCTATTCATCAATTCAGTATAATCCTATTGAAATGGCAAACAACCTTGCAAAGAACAGCGGTACAATCCCCGGCGTTCGTACAGGTCGTCCCACTTCAGATTATATTGCAAAGGTTATATCGAAGATTGTTCTTCTCGGCGCACTTCTTCTCAGCGTTGTTGCATTGTTCCCCATCGTTTACTCACAGCTGACAACACTCATCTGTGTAAATCTTATGGGACTTGAAACAGGCGTTTCAATTTCACTCGGTGGTACATCAATCATCATTCTTGTTGGTGTTGCACTTGAAACTGTTAAGCAGCTTGAGAGCCAGATGATGATGCGTCATTACAAGGGATTCCTTGACTAAGGAGGAAATAACAATGAATATTATTTTTCTCGGTGCTCCCGGAGCAGGTAAAGGAACTCAGGCAGAGAAGGTAAGCGAGAAACTCGCAATCCCCACCATTTCAACGGGTAACATCATCCGTGAAGCTCTCAGAACAGGTACTGAGATGGGCCTTAAAGCTAAGGAATTCATCGAAGCAGGTAAACTTGTTCCTGATGAAGTTGTTATCGGTATTATAAAAGAAAGACTTTCAGCCGATGACTGTAACAACGGATTTATCCTTGATGGTTTTCCCCGCACAATTCCTCAGGCAGAAGCTCTCGACACAATGGGCATCGTAATCGACAAGGTAATTGATATCGAAGTCGCTGACGAAGCTATTGCAAAGAGAATGGGCGGCAGAAGAGTTTGTGCAGCATGCGGCGCATCTTACCACCTCGAATACAAGAAACCCGCTGCAGAAGGCGTATGTGACCTCTGCAAGGGCGAACTTGTTCAGAGAAAAGACGATGCTCCCGAAACAGTTCTTGAAAGACTCAAGATTTATCACAACGAAACTGAACCGCTGAAGGATTACTACAGCAAGACAGGTAAGCTTGTGATCGTTGAAGGTCAGGAGGAAGTTGCAGATACAACAGCTCTTACCTTCAAGGCATTGGAGGATTAAGCATGGTAGTGCTGAAAACACGCAGGGAAATAGAACTGATGCGTGAGGCGGGCAGAATTGCAGCCACGGCACTCAAAGTAGCAGGTGAAGCAGTCAGACCGGGAGTTTCCACTCTTGAGATTGACACGTTAGCCCGTAAATATATAGAAAGTCAGGGCGCAAGACCTAACTTTCTGGGGCTATACGGCTTTCCTGCAACTGCATGTATTTCCATAAACAATGAGGTAATACACGGTATACCGAGTAAAAACCGGATTCTTAAAGAAGGCGACATCGTCAGCATTGACCTTGGAGCTGAAAAGAACGGTTATCACGGTGATAATGCTGCCACATTTGCAGTCGGAAACATTTCCGATGAGGCAAAGCGGCTGATCGACACGACCCGTGAGTCCCTTTATGTAGGACTTAAACAGGCTGTCGCGGGCAACAGAATCGGTGATATTTCAAATGCGGTTCAGGTGTATTGCGAGGAGCGAGGCTACGGTGTTGTACGAGATTTCGTAGGACACGGAATAGGCAAAGAGCTCCATGAAGATCCTTCGGTTCCGAATTTCGGAACTCCCGGCAAAGGAGTCCGTTTATTGCCGGGCATGACTATTGCTGTCGAGCCTATGATCAATCAGGGAACATGGCAGGTTGACCAGTTACCTGACGGCTGGACTATCGTCACTAAAGACGGTAAACTCGCAGCACATTTCGAGCATACAATAGCCATAACAAAAGAGGGCGAATGTATGATTCTCACTCTTCCCGAATAAGAGGTGCCTTATGGAACTTGTAAAAGGAAGTGTAGTAATATCAAAGGCAGGAAGAGACAAGGGTTACTTCCTTGTTGTAACGGAAGTTACAGACAGCGGCGTTTACGTTTGCGACGGTAAGGAAAGACCGGTCGAAAGACCTAAGAAGAAAAATCCTTTACATCTTGCAAAAACCCGTTATGTCCTTTCCGAAGAAGAAACAGCAACAAATCGTTCTTTAAAAAGAGCACTGAAACAGTTTTCAGTCTCTGAAGAAAGTGAGGTCCAATAGTATGTCCAAGCAGGATATGATCGAAGTCGAAGGTGTAGTGGTCGAAGCTCTCCCCAACGCAACATTTAAGGTTGAGCTTGAAAACGGCCGTCAGATCGTTGCTACAATCTCCGGTAAACTGAGAATGAACTATATCAGAATTCTCCCCGGTGATAAGGTAACAGTCGACATGTCTCCATACGATCTTACAAGAGGTCGTATAACATGGCGATCCAAATAGGTAATTTTTAAGGAGGTAATACAATGAAAGTCAGACCTTCTGTAAAGAAAATTTGCGAGAAGTGCAAAATCATTAAACGCAAGGGAAAAGTAATGGTTATCTGTGAAAATCCCAAGCACAAGCAGCGTCAGGGCTAATGCTCTGATAATACCGTAATGGA
>JAZOUN010000088.1:0-12581 GCA_045658165.1 Acutalibacteraceae bacterium | reverse complement strand
TGAAGTTGCTGAGCTCTCAGTTCTTGAACTCTCAGAACTTGTTAAAGAAGTAGAAGAAAGATTCGGCGTTAGCGCTGCTGCTCCCGTAGCTGTAGCTGTTGCTGCAGGCCCTGCAGAAGCTGCTGAAGAAAAGACAGAATTCGACGTTATCCTTGCAGGTTTCGACGCAGCTGCTAAGATCAAGGTTATCAAGGTAGTTCGTGAAATCACAGGTCTCGGCCTCGGTGAAGCTAAGGCTGTTGTTGAAGGCGCTCCCAAGGCTCTTAAGGAAGCTGTTTCTAAGGAAGAAGCTGAAGACATCAAGGCTAAGCTTGAAGAAGCTGGCGCAAAGGTTGAACTTAAGTAATTTCAGTTTGACATACAAAGAAAACCATCTGTGTGAACAGATGGTTTTTTTTATTTTGCTTTTCTATTCAAGAATCAATTCAATACCGTGTGCGGTATAGTTGATTTTATTTTTTTCAACCAGTTCGAGTTTGCCTGAGCTGTTGACTTTGTATGTGTATATGTAACCTGATGCAACAGAACCGTTTGTACGGCTGACATATCTGAATGTTACATTTGCCGTACCCTCTGAAATAGCTTCAAATGTGAACTGCTGTTTTCCGCCGCCGCCTGATTCGATTGATGAAATATCCGGTTTATAGTTGTTTGATATTAATAAAAGAACATCTTCATTATCTATGCTGTATTCCCATGTGTAGCCTGATGCAGGGTTTGCATACAGTTCTACGGTTGCAGTATTCTGATTGATTCCGAAAATACCGAATATAGCAGCAATGAATGCAATGAGTTTTTGTAAAAAGACAAAAATTTCAGCCATAACATGTACCTTTTCCTGATTTCTTTATTTTAATTATATCAAAATATTAAGGCATTGTCAAATTGTATGTAAAATAAATTCAAAAATTTGCAATATTGTCGGAAAAATTGATTGCAAAACTCAGGAAATTGTTCAATTCTTCTTTACTTTTATATATAAAATGCGTTATAATAAATTGGATTATAAATTTCTTTTTTAGGAGGAAATATGATGAAGTCATACAAGGGAAAATCTTGTATCAGATTCATTTCTGTTATACTTTCGGCAGTTATGCTTTTAACAATGATTCCGTCTCAGGTTTTTGCCGCAGGTGAAAAGGATTCTGAGCTTGATCTTGCAGTAATATCGGGAATTTCTTATGTTTCCGCAGCAAACAGAGGAGGATATAACGAGGCTTTTCTGCTTGATGCCGCTGCAAACGGACTCCAGTACGAACAGCTTGACAGTTTGCTTGATTCTTCTCTTGAGGCAGTGAAAAGCAGGGTAGAAAATGAGAATCTTGAATACCTTCTTATCAACGGACCTCTTACATACAGCGGTGAGTACAGCAACCATGTGGAAATTGCCGCAAAACTTGAAGCTATTGAAGAGGAAACAGGTGTAAACATTATTGTCTGTAACGGTGCAGATGATGTAAACAGCAGTTCTGCTTCTTCTTTTATGAACGGTAAGAGGGAATATGTGACTCCCGCTACGGCAAACAGCTATAAGACACTTTATAAGAATCTCGGTTTTGATATTGCTTCAAGCACATATAAAGTGAACGATTCCACAAATGCAGGTCTTTCATATTCGGTCGAAATCGGTGACTACCGTCTTATCGTAATTGATGCGTCATATTACGAATATGCAAACGGATACACAAAGGTTTCGGGCAGAATTTCAGATAAACTTATGCAGTGGATAAAAACTGAGTGTACAGTTGCCCGACTTGAAGGTCAGACCGTTATAGGTATGAGTTCATGGAGTCTTGTTTCTGCAGACCTTACAGGCACTGCGGATGTTATCATAAATGCAGATGAACTTGCAAACACTCTTGCAGATGCAGGTATGCACTACATTTTTACATCAGGCACACGTAAAAATGATATTTCTGCAATCGTTTCAGATAACGGAAATGTAATTTATGATGTTCAGTCAGCCGGACTTGTAAGTTTCCCCAACACATTCAGAGTTGCATCATTTAACGGTGCAAAGGGATTTTTTGATGTTGTTGATGCGGATGAAGTAAAGAATATCGTTGCCCGTGACGGCAGTGAATTCACAAAGCCTTACAGAGAAAACGCATCTCTCAAAATTCAGTATGCAAATTATGACCTTGCAAGATACTGTGCAGACATAATCAAAAACTACGTCGGCAGTATTCTCATTCCCGGTATTGAGAAAAACGGAAAACTCCAGACTTTTGTTTACGCTCAGTACGGCATTTCCCTCACAGATTATATAAATGAACTCATCGGCGGCGGTATCAACATTCTTGATCTGATCGTTGTTTTTGACGCATCAAATATTATGAATCTTCTTGAGGATATTTTTGAGCAGATGCAGTCAGCATTCCTGCAGGATGATGACACTCTCGCAGATATCTGTTACAAGAGACTGAAAACTGTTTTTGATACACCTGTTTCATCAGAAAAATGCACTGCATTCCTTGAAACATACGGTATCGGCAGTTCAAAAAGAGACGGCACATTGGGAGATTTCATTTTCTCTGCAATCATTTATTCAAAATGCGGTAACGAAGATGCATCTTCAGATAAATTTGTAAACGATGTGCTTGCCGGTATGGAGTCCGGTGAACTTATGAAAGAACTGGCACGTGTTCTTACAAAAACTCTTATACGTGACCTTGTTTTCGGTGATATTTTCTCAAAAATAGAAATGAAACCTCAGTATCTTCTCTCATTTGATGATTCGGAAGGTTCATTGGGTTCATATCTGCAGATGGCATTCAAATGGTTCCTGCAGATGAACGGCGGTGATTCCAGCGTTACGGGTGCAATCAACTATATGCTCAAATCGGGCATAGGCAACCTCGGCGCTTACGGAAAATCAATTGACGAAGTTCTTGATTATTTTATAGAGTCATATTACACTCAGGAACAGAAAGACGCTATTTGCAGTCAGCTTTCTCAGATTATCGGCAGTTATGTGACAGATGCCGATCCTGTTGTCAAGGGTGACTATAACGTTGAGTACGACGGTCTTAATGATATTGCATATTTTGCAACAAAAGAAAATTACAGACTGCCTTCAATGATTACAATCACACCCGGTAACGACACTTCTTCCCAGGCTTATATCACATGGTATACAAAATCAACCGTAACCGGCAGTGATATCGAAATTTACAGCGAAGAGGACAGTGTTTTCTACGGCAAACACTTTATCGGTGTTGACGGTGTATCAATTGTTACCTCAGGTGAGAATCTTGAAAGAACTTCTGTTGTTCTTGACCTCGGTTTTGTCAAATTGGGTGAAAAAATAAATCAGTTCAAGTGCCACAGAATGAAACTGACAGGTCTTGAAGCCGGAAAAACATATTATTTCAGAGTCGGTGACAGCTCAAAGGGCTGGTGGAGTGAAACTCTTACTGTTTCCACAGCATCGGATGAAAATAAAGTTTCATTTATTCATGTTTCCGATTCCATGGGCAGTACATTGTCTGATTTCAAGGTTTTTGAAAATATTCTCGGCTGCGCGGATTACCTTTATCCTGAAAACGATTTTATTCTGCATACAGGTAATTATGTTGACAATAATAACGAACTCAATCAGTGGAGTGCTCTGCTTGAAGGTGTTTCAAAGCATCTTGTTTCTTCATACATCGTTCCCGTTGCAGGCAGTAACGATACTGTTGCAACAATAAAGAACAACTTTGCAATAGGCAATGTTCTCAGCGAAGATCAGGAAGGCGTTTACTACTCTTTTGAGTACAATAATATTCATGTTACGGTGCTCGACTCCAATTATGTGAACGAAGACGGTACTCTTAAGGAAGAACAGCTTGAATGGCTCAGAAGAGACATGGCAAACGCAAAAGCAAAGTGGAAGTTTGTGGCTGTTCATAATCCTGTTTATACAAACGGTGATTTTTCACAGAAGAGCACATATTCGGCATATATGAATCAGATGTCAGATCTTATGGATGCATACGATATTGACCTTGTTTTCAGCGGAAGTGACGGTGTGTATTACAGAACTGACGGAATGTACGACAATCTTGTTTCTGACCTTCCTCAGGTGGCATACCCTCATATAATCAATGAAAATATGCACTACAAAACAGTTATAAAGCCCTCGGGTACACTTTATACTTCTCTCGGTTCATCCGGTGTAAGAAGTACGGATAAAGCTGAAACTTACGATGTTTCAAAACTGTTTGCGCAGTCAGGTAAACAGATCAATCCCGATCTGCCGATGTTCTCTGCAATTGAAATTCACGGTGATATACTTTACCTTACAACCTACATGCTTGACGGAAATTCAGCAAAGAAAGTCGACAGTTTCTCAATAAGAAAAGACCTTACAAATATGGGTGACGTCAACTTTGACGGTCAGATAACAGCATCAGACGCAAGAATTATTCTCAGAGGTTCTTCCGAAATTGAACTTCTTACAAAAAATCAGCATGAAGTTGCAGATATGAACGGTGACGGTCATATTACAGCATCGGATGCGAGAACAGTTCTTCGAATCAGTGCAGGTCTTGAATGATATTTCTATTGACAACGGATTTTTAAAATAATATAATATATGTACCAAATTACGGAAGGTGTTAATATGAAAATGACTTTTAAAAAAGTTCTTTCTGTTGTTCTTTGTTTAATGCTTATGGGCACAGTTATGGCTCCCTCAGCTTTTGCCGCATATGATCCCGATGTGGCAATCAACGAAGAAGTAAGCGGATTCAATAAGGCTCTTTACAACGTTCTTGATGTTGTTATTGACAAACTTGTTGGTGCAATCAACAGACTCATTCCCACTCCTGCAGCATGGGAAAACAAGGCTGAATATGTTTCTGAAGGTGTTATGCCCGGAACAGAAGAATTCCTTGATGCTCCTGCAGAGGGTGCATACTGGTCAATGGGTTATTCAAACGCTTCAATCCTTACAGAAAATGTAAAGGACGGTAAGCATTTTGTTGGCGGTTCTCTTTCAGTTTCTGATAAAACTGTAGGCGAAATCTACGACGATCTTAAAGTAAGAACAGTTGCTATGAGTGACAACAGTTCAAGAGGTATTGTTGTTTTTGCAATCGTGGATTCATACGGTATGTCAAGCACTCAGGTAAGAGAAATCCGTGCAAAAATGGCAGATTACTGCAAGGCTAACAATATTGTAAGCCTTAATATTTCTGCTCTTCATCAGCACAGTGCAGTTGATACATTCGGTCTTAACGGCAGTATCGCAGGTGCACTTCTCAATCCTTTCAGAGCAGCGCCCAAGAACGGTATCAATGCTGAATATATGGAAAACCTTTACAATGTTCTTGCAGCAACAGTTGATGAGGCTGTAAACTCAATGGCTAAGGGTGTTCTTTATCACGGTACAGCTGATTTCTCAGAATACGTAACAGACAAGCGTGATCCTCAGGTTCTTGCAGCTGATTTTGACCGTTTCCGTTTCGTTCCCGAAAACGGCGGCAGAGAAATCTGGTTTACAACAAGTGCTATCCATTGCGTAGGTAACGGTGCAGGCGGTACAGATATCACAGGTGACTATCCCTACTACATGGAACAGTACATCAACGAAACATACAATGCTGATTTCCTTATGATTCTCGGTGCAGAACAGGGTACAACTCAGGACCATGACTCATTCGAATTCCCCGAAGAATATACAACTCCCGAAAGACTTACAGTTTACGGTAAAGCTCTTTCAGACAGATTTGCTTCAATCGACAACGAAAAGGAAGTTGCTCCTCTTCTTAACATCAGAAATGCAGAAGCTTTCTACACAATCAAGAACCAGATTCTTGTTTTTGCAGGTAAAATGGGTCTTATTTCAAACAGAGTTGTTGTAAACGGCAGTGAATATCAGGTTGTATCTGAAATCGGTTACATGGAACTCGGTGAAGATCTTGCAGTAGCTCTTGTTCCCGGTGAAGCAGCAGCTGAACTCTTCTACGGCGGTGCTCTCAGTGCTGATAAGTCATGGACAGGTACAGATTGGGAATATGCTCCCATTCAGGATATGGCAGAAGGCAGAAAAGTTATTGTTTTCGGTATGATAAATGACCAGATCGGTTACATTATTCCCGATAATGATTATATGGCACTTCTTGAGCCTTCAAACAAGAGTCTTGAACTTGTTGCAACAGGCAGTGCAACTGCATCAACAATGGTCAACGATTTTGAAAAGCTTATCGCTTCTGTAAAATAATCAAATAAAAATCTAAGGTCTGACGCTTACGAAGGTAGGCATCAGACCTTTTTTATTTTGCGGATAATTTAGATTCTTCTTCTTCGAGTTTTTTGTAGGCAACCTTGCCCACAAGAGTTCTGGGAAGTTCTTTTCTGAATTCAATTTCTTTAGGGATTGCGTATGCGGCAATATGTGTACGGCAATGCTCGATGATGTCATTTTTCAGTGCGTCATCGGGTGAATACTGTTTTTCTGCAACCACAAATGCTTTTATTTTCTGCATTTTGTATTCGTCCTGAACACCTATAACACAGCAGCAGTCAACACCGGGATGTTCCTGAATTGCATTCTCCACCTGAGACGGGTATACATTGTAGCCTGACGTTATTATCATGCGTTTTATGCGTTGTCTGAAGTAAACATACCCGTCGTCATCCATACAGCCCAGATCACCCGTATGAAGCCATATTTTGCCGTCTGAATGGCGGTGAAGAGTCTTTTTTGTTTCCTCTTCGTTGTTCAGATATCCAAGCATAACGGAGGGTCCGCTTATGATTATTTCTCCTTCCTGACCGACGGGCATTTCTTCTTCGTCATCCGTACTTATAATTTTGTATTGTGTGTCGGAAAAAGGCAGACCTATACTGCCTTCTTTTGCGTTATCCCTGGGGGTGAGACAGCTCGCTGTAACACATTCTGTAAGCCCGTAACCCTCTCGCACCTGAACGGGTGCATTGTGTTTTTTCAGGAAAGAATCAACCTGTTTTTTCAGTTCGCAGGGCATGGAATCACCGCCCACGAACATCCCTCTCAGGAATGACAGGTCTGTTTTTTCAAGCTCTTTGCATTCAATGAGCATTTTGAAAATTGTGGGGACACCTGCAATGAAATTCGGTTTTTGTTTTTTCAGTGCAGCTGCGTAGGATTTAGTGTTTACCTGCGGCAGAAGGACACAGCAGGCATTGTTGATGAGTACGGTATGAATACCTATTCCCAGACCGAAACCGTGAAAAATCGGCATTGCAGAAAGATTTTTGAGCCCTCGTGAAAAGTCGCAGTTCATGCTGACTCTTGCCTGAAAAGCAATTGCATTGAAATTCAGGTCAGAAAGTCTTATACCCTTTGCAACTCCCGTTGTGCCTCCGCTGTAAAGAATAACGGCAGTTCTGTTCTTGTCGAATTCAATGGGCGGTAACAATGTGTTTTCGGGGATATTTATGAAATTTTTCCAAGTGATTCCGCCTCTTTCATCGGGAAAATGCAGGTAATCCCTGCCTTTTTTTACGGTATATGCAGCATGCAGAAAGAGAGGGAGTTCATCCTGAATACGTGTAACAATGATTTTTACCCGATGATTTGTCTGTTTAAGACTCTGAACAACATTTTCATAAAAAAGATCGGGAACGATTATTGCCTTGCTTGAGGAAATATTGAGATAATATGCAATTTCATTAACAGCAGACAGCGGATGTATAAAACTTGCGGCTGCACCTATGCGGTTAAGCGCATAAAGACAGTCAACTGCACGGGGAGTGTTCGGCATGCAAATTGTTACGACATCCCCTTTTTTTATTCCGAGACGAACAAAAGCCTTTGCCGTGTGTATAATACGATTTATCATTTCACGGTAGGAGGTTTTTGCTCCCATGAAGTCATATGCAATGTCATCGGGGAGTCTGTCTGCGGCTTCGCTTACGAGCTGAAACATGGTTTTTTCGGGATATCTGAGATGTATCTGTTCCGGAACGGGTTTTGAATCGAACGTTTCAAAAAAGTTTTCAAGTTCTGCAATATATCTGTTTTTATGAAAAAAACAGCCTTGCAGATGACCTGAATCTTCAAAAACAACCATTCTTTTTTCTGCTGAGCAGTCACGGAAAATTGATTCGGACATAGAAAGCGGTGTTGTTCTGTCATCTGCCGAGTGAAACAGCAGAACAGGTACTGTATTTGTCTTCATTGCTTCATTTACGGAGTAATCATACAGACTGAAACCGAAGCGTTTCATAACGGTGAGATCGAGATGATTTTTCAGTTTTTCTTTGTTTGTGTGTCTGTCTGCCTTTCTGTCGAGAGTGTGTGAAATGATATCGGCAGGTGATGAAAACGGGCTGTCTGCAATTATTCCGTGAACACATGGCGGAAGCTGTTTTCCGCTTGCCATGAGAACAGATGATGCGCCCATTGATACACCGTAGAGGTAAACGGGCAGATTTTCGGAAATGTTTTCTGTTATATAGTCAATCCATGAAATGCAGTCATGCCTTTCATTTATGCCGAAAGATGTAAATTCCCCCTCACTGGCACCGTGTGCTCTTTGCTCTGCAAAAACAACGGTGCATCCTGAACCGAAAAGATAGTCGGAAATGAGTGCAAAATCCTTACTGCAACGGCTTCTGTAACCGTGCATGGCAAGAATGACTCTCTTGGCTTTGTCTGCCTTTTTTACATAACCGCTGAGCGTGAGTCCGTCGTGGCTTTTTATGTGCACGGATTCAAAGGAGTGGTTTATGAAATTTTTTTCAGCTTCTCTTACTGCAAAATGATAAACAGAATACGGGTTTTCATGCTGAACCTGAGTTCTGCAACGGGTAAAAATTTTTTCGCACAACAATTTGCTGTTCATCTGCGGACCTCCGTTTTTCGATATAAACAGATTATCGGTCAGATATGCAAATTTTATACAAAAAAAGGAGCCGTGAAGCTCCTTTTTATCTTGTTTTATCAGTTGATTTTTTCCCACTCATATATATTTTTGTAGGCGTTACCTGCATCGCAGTCAGCTGAAGTCGTTATCTTATTTGAGTAAACGAGTGCACCGCTTCTGAAACAGATTGGCGCAAAAGGCATGTTCTGCAGGAAAGACAATGTGAATGTCTCAAGAGAAATTTTGCCGTTTATGTATTCACCGTAGGCTGTGGAAGTGGTGTCGGTTGCCGGTTTGCCGTAAACGGCACTGCCGTCACTGAAAAGTACGCTCATATTCATGTTTCGGGGAAGTTTTATTTCACCGATGTAAAAATCGTAATTTCCTGCCGCAAGAGCAGCCTTGTAACCGTCCCATGTAAGCTCCTGAATTGTGAGATTTATGCCGATATTCATAAAATTCTCCTGCAGGAGTTTTGCAGCGGCAACTTTGAAGTGGTTTCCTGAGTAAACAATGAGATTGTAGTTCATTGTATCGTTGAAACCTGCATTTTTCATCAGAGTCTGGGCTTTTGAGTAGTTGAGAGACAGGTCGGAAAGATCCATTTCTGCCTCTGCAACAACGTGCCATTCCGGATGGTAGGGTACTGCACTTTCCACGGCATAATTTTTGAAAGCATTCTTTACAATGGACTGTCTGTTGATTGAATAATACACAGCCTGACGCATTGCGGCAGATGATAAACCGTAAGAATTGCTGTTCATGCCGAGGAAAACAAGGTTTGTGAGGTTTGTTCTTGATATACGGGCATTTGCCTGAGAGTAACTTCCCGTTGAAAGGTCGTCGAAGTAAACATCTATTGTGCCCAGTTCAAGAGTATGTATAAGAGTTGATGCCGATGTGAGTTTCACGAGTTCTACAGATGTGATTTTCGGCTGAGGTTTTTTGCAGTATGGGTTGTATTCAAGTTTGATTTCTTCACCTGTTCTTACCCATTTGTAAAGGCCCGTGCCGATGGGGAATGAGTCTTTATCGTCTGCCGTGCCTGTTTTGACAATGGGGAATGAAAGAGAATCGACGGCATTTGAATAGTCTGCGTTAAGGCTGAAAACTACAGTGTCTGCAGATGTTGCCGTGGCAGAAGAAATTATTGAAAGCTCGTCTTTGTAAATGTGAGACTGCTTTGCAAGAGTGAAAGAATAAATTACGTCTGCCGAGGAGAACTGAACACCGTCTGAAAAAGCAACTGATTTGTCGAGTTTTACCGTGAGTGTTCTTTCTGCTATTGTGTACGACTGTGCAAGACCGTTACGGGCACAGAATGTATCGTCCACATAAAAAAGAGGTTCATATATAAGTGAGGGGATGTCTGAATTTATATCTGTCTGCAGGAAAAAGGGGTTGAGTGAATCATCCTGAGAATAGCCTACATTTATTGTTGAGCCTTTTGAATAGGAATGATTGTTTACTTCCGGCATAGTGCCTGCATCTGTAGAAACAGAAGTATTGTCGCACCCTGAAAAGACAGATGCTATAACAATCAGCGCAAGGACGGATGCAATTATTTTACGCAATTGACACTGTACGGACCGAAAGTGTTTTGCCTGTTTTGTTGTCGATTTCAAAAATACATCCCTCCATTTTGCATTCACCGTCAGGATTTTCAAATCTGACCGGAAGATTTGTTTTCATTTTTTCAATTGCAAGAGACGGTGTTACGCCCAGAACCGATTGTATGGCACCGGTCATGCCGATGTCTGTTATATAACCTGTTCCTTGTGGTAAAACCTGTGCGTCGTTTGTCTGTACATGGGTGTGCGTGCCGAAAATTGCAGAAATTCTGCCGTCAAGGTAAAAGCCCATTGCTCTTTTTTCTGCGGTGGCTTCTGCGTGGAAATCCACAATCTTAATACGGCAGTCCTTTACTTCTTCAAGGATTTTATCGATACAGTCAAAGGGGTTTTCGTTATTTTCAAGGTAAACAACGCCCATAAGATTGATTACGGCAATTTTCATAAAGCCTTTATCGATGATGTAATATCCCTTACCCGGTGCTGTTCTGTAAAAATTGGCAGGACGGATAAGGGGATAGTCCTCCTGATCGAATTTATCGTATATTTCAAAACGGCGCAGTGCGTGATTTCCCGTGGTGATAATGTCTGCACCGCTTGTAAAAAGGTGTTCGGCAGACTGGGGGAGTATGCCGTTGCCCTGAGCTGAATTTTCACCGTTGACAATGCACAGATCTATTTTATTATTCTTTTTGAAATTGGGGAGAGTTCTGCGCAGGAATTCACATCCGTTGTTTCCCACAACATCTCCTACAGTAAGAATGTTCATAATTTTCAACCTTTTGATTTTCTCAGTTATACACAGTAATAATACATAATATTTTTATTTATGTCAATAAAAACGATGAATAAATATATGTAAAAAACTGCCCTGAGATATAAAAAAACCGAAGGAATAAATCCTTCGGTTAAATTTTATTTTGCGTAGTCGCAGGCACGGCTTTCTCTGATGATGTTTACCTTGATCTGGCCGGGATATTCAAGTTCTTCTTCGATTTTCTTGACGATATCTCTTGCAACAAGGATCATCTGATCGTCTGAAATAACGTCGGGTTTAACCATGATACGTACTTCACGACCTGCCTGAATTGCGAATGATTTTTCAACACCGTTGAATGATGTTGCGATTTCTTCAAGCTTTTCAAGACGCTTGATGTAGTTCTGAACATTTTCACGTCTTGCGCCGGGTCTTGCAGCTGAAATAGCATCGGCTGCCTGAACAAGGCAAGCAACAATTGTTTTAGCTTCGATGTCACCGTGGTGAGCCTGAATAGCGTGAACAACTGCATCATTTTCTTTGTACTTTTTAGCGTATTCAACACCGAGTTCGATGTGTGAACCGTCAAACTGATGGTCAAGAGCTTTACCTATATCGTGGAGAAGACCTGCTCTCTTTGCAAGCTTGACGTCTGCACCGATTTCTGCAGCCATAAGACCTGCGATATAAGAAACTTCAAGTGAATGGTTGAGAACATTCTGACCGTAGCTTGTTCTGTACTTGAGTCTGCCGATAAGTTTAACAAGTTCACCGTGAAGACCGTTGACACCTGCGTCAATAACAGCTCTGTCGCCTGCCTGCTTGATGCTCTGCTCAACTTCTCTCTTTGACTTTTCATACATTTCCTCAATACGTGTGGGATGAATTCTTCCGTCAGTAATGAGTTTTTCAAGTGTGAGTCTTGCGATTTCTCTTCTTACGGGATCAAAACTTGATACCGTAATTGCTTCGGGTGTGTCGTCAATTATGAGGTCAACGCCCGTAATTGTTTCAAGTGTTCTGATGTTTCTGCCTTCACGACCGATGATTCTTCCCTTCATTTCGTCGTTGGGAAGAGCAACAACTGAAACTGTTGCTTCTGCAGCGTGGTCAGCTGCACATCTCTGTATTGCTGATGTTATGATTTCTCTTGCGAGCTTATCAGCATCGTCTCTTGTCTGCTGTTCGATTTCAAGAATCTTGATTGCTTTTTCGTGTGTCAATTCGCTTTCAAGGTTCTTGATAAGGTGTTCCTTAGCCTGTTCTTTTGTGAAACCTGATATTTTCTCAAGCATGTCGAACTGACTCTTTTTAAGAGCTTCAACTTCAACGAGCTTGTCTTCAGCTTCTTTGATCTTTTTGTTGAGAAGTCCGTCTTTCTTTTCAAGATTGTCGACCTTTTTGTCGAGATTTTCT
>JAZOUN010000087.1:0-26992 GCA_045658165.1 Acutalibacteraceae bacterium | reverse complement strand
GTCCATACAGGTTATTATAATATCATGTATTTTAGAAAAAAGCAAGATATTTTGCAAAAAATATAAACATTTTTTGCATAAATATTTTATATTGTAAAACACTTTTTATGGTGATTATTTTGGATTTCAGAACAGATCTTGCGATTGAAAGAAGTTTTTCTGCAGGGAACGATCTGCCGGAGGGTGTAAAGCTTTATAAAAGAGGTAATGATGTCTCTGCAGTAACGGAAATTGAAATAACAGACAAGAACGGTGAAAAAGCAATAGGCAAGCCAAGAGGTCGTTATATTACAGTGGAGGTTCCGTCGTTTTCGTCGGATTTTGAACTTCTCGACGGCAGACTTGATATGCTTGTTTCAGAAATCAGATCTCTTATTCCCCGTGAGGGATCTGTTCTCACCGTAGGACTCGGCAACAGGGAGCTTACGGCAGATGCTTTAGGTCCCGAATTTGCAGACGGTGTATTTGTCACACGCCATATCGGAAAAGAACTGTCCGATGCTATGGGATTCGTCAATCTGCGCTCGGTTGCCTCAATTGCACCGGGTGTTCTAGGTCAGACAGGGATAGAAGCCTTTGAAATTATAGAGAGTGTTGCGGAAAAAATCAGACCGTCCTGTATAATTGTTGCCGATGCACTTGCAGCTCTTGATATTTCAAGGTTAGGGAATACCGTGCAGCTGTCAGATACGGGCATTTCTCCCGGTTCCGGTGTGGGGAACAGACGAAAGGAAATAAGTAAAAAAACTCTCGGTATTCCCGTGATTGCTGTGGGTGTTCCGACTGTTATAAGCGCATTTACCGTTGCCGAGAATCTGCTTGATGAACTTTCATACAGACTTGACATTTCAGAAGCCGCGAAATACAAGGAATTTATAGTTGCGTCAAGAGAAGCTGATCTTATAACAAAACGTGCTGCACGTCTTATATCCCTGAGTGTCAATATTGCACTGCAGCCCTCAGTTTCTCCCCACGAAATGGCTGTTTTATGTGTATGATCTTTGTCTGATTATATTTGATACCCGTAGTGCATATTATTAGCGGGGTGATATAAATCAGAAACAGAATTATGAAAAAGAAAAGGATTCAAGTCCCTTTATCTTTATGTTTTGCTGTTGCAACGGGAATTGTTATATTTTCACTGTATTTTTCTGCACGGACAGTAATTTCTGCCGAAATTCTGCGTTTCGGTTCATATTTTGCAATGCCCGAATATGTGATTTCTGAAATTATCGGACTGAAAAATGAATTGTTCACAAAACTGGGCCTGAATGAAAATCCGCAGTTGATGATTTCAGTACAGAAAGACAGTTTTCAGGAAGACATTCCTGCAGAACGTAATTTTTCAGATCTTTCCGAAACTCCCGATGATATAGAACAGATTATGCAGACTTTTGCGCTGACTGAAAACGAGATTGAGTATGACGGTGTTACCCTTGAACGCACATTTTCTGACTATCAGGCAACAGATTCCTACGGGAATGTTTATATAAGAAACACAACGGAAATCAGTGATGTTGATATTAAGGGGATTCTCAGTAACGGATGTGCGTTACCCGTTGAAAATTTTAATGCACCAACAGTGCTTATTTTCCATACTCATTCAACAGAAACTTATAAAATAACAGATAACGGTAAAATATCGTCGTCAGCATCTTCCCGAAGTGATAACAAAAGTATCAACATGATCCGTATAGGTGAAGAAATATCTGCTGTGCTCAGGTCTGAGGGCGTCGGGGTGATTCATGATACAACAATATATGATACATCATATAACGGTGCCTATGCGGCTTCAAGAGAGGGAATAAGCAGAATTCTTGCAGAAAATCCCACAATACAGATTGTGCTTGACATTCATCGTGATGCCGTTCACTATGATGATTACACTTATGTCAAGCCAACTGCGGAAATAAACGGTGAAAAAGCAGCACAGCTGATGATTATAACCGGTGCTCAGGGCGGAGGTGTAAAGGATTTTCCCGGTTGGAGAACAAATCTTTCATTTGCCGTAAATCTTCAGAGTGCACTTGAGACAAAGTATCCGGGGCTTATGAAACCTGTTATGTTCAGCCACCGTAAATATAATATGGATATAACGGAATATTCATTGCTCATTGAAGTGGGAACAGATGCAAATACTCTTGAAGAAGCAGCATATTCCGGAAGACTTCTCGGTGATGTGCTTGCAGATTTTATAAAAGAAAATCAGGAGATTTGATTATGAGTGAAATCAGAAAAACCGAAAGACGATTCATTCTTTTTGTTGTCTGGGTACTGTTTATAACACTTACACTCAGCGGAATTGTTTACGCAGGGGAACGGACTGCTTATATCAGCAACGGAAAAGAACCTGAAACCGTGAAGTTTGAAATTTACAATATGAAAAAATAATATCAATTAATTATTGTTTTACTTGCCTTTTTATAATGTATTTGATATAATTAATGTGATAGATTATGTATGAAAAGGAGATTGTTATGAACTTTTTACCCAGATGGCAGGATATAAACGTATTTAATGTAAATACAGAAAAGCGTTCTGCTGCAGGATTTCCCGTTAATCCCGATAACGGTGATAAAAAGGTTATAAATCTTAACGGAACCTGGAAATTCAGATTCCAGACAAACAGTGATTCCGTTGTAGACGGATATCATAAACCTGATTTCAATGCTGATGTCTTTGATGATCTCACCGTTCCTTCCGAATGGCAGATAAAGGGCTACGGTACACCCATCTACACAAATATCAATTATCCGTCACCCATATCAACGGTCAGAATTCCTTCAATTGATGATTCAAAGAATCCCTGCGGTCTTTACATAAAGGATTTTGAACTGCCCGCAACAGACGATAATGTGTTTATTCATTTCGGCGGTATTAATTCATGCGGAGAAGTGTATGTCAACGGTGTTTTTGTCGGTTATTCTCAGGATACATTTGACGAAACAGAATATGACATCACAGACTATGTTCACGAAGGCAAAAACAGACTTGCTGTAACAGTACATCAGTTCTGTGACGGCAGTTATCTTGAAGATCAGGATATGTGGCGTCTTTCAGGTATTTTCCGTGATGTAAATATTGTTTTCAAGCCTAAAGTTTTTGTACGTGACTTCTTTATGAGAAGTGAAATGAGTAATAATTACACTGCTGCTCAGTTCAGACTTGACGCTGAAATTGAAACACGAGGCACAGCTTTTGACGGCGGTACACTTGCTGTTGAAATTTTTGATGCTGAAGGTAAACTGTTTGCTTCTCAGACTGTTGATATTGAAAATCTTGACAACAAGGTGATCAGAAACGTAACAGCTTCTGTTTCTGTTGCAGATATGAGACTCTGGAGCCATGAGGATCCCTATCTCTATAACGTAAAGGTTACTCTTTCAGGCAAAAACGGGGTTATAGATGTCCGTGAGCATAAATTCGGTTTCAGAGAAATCAGAATTGAAAAATACAATGAAGAAACAAAAAGAGGACCGTTCATTCTCCTTAACGGTGTGCCTCTTAAAATCTGCGGTGTAAACCGTCATGATTTCCATCCCGATTACGGACATGCAGTGCCGGAAGAAATCATCAGAGCTGACCTTGAACTCCTCAAGAGAAGCAATATTACAAATGTCAGAACATGCCATTATCCCAATTCAAGACGTTTCTATGAACTCTGTGATGAAATCGGTCTTCTTGTAATGAGTGAAAATAACCTTGAAACTCACGGTCTTGCGCATATCATTCCCGGCAGTAATCCCAAGTGGAGTGCACAGTGCTGTTACAGAATGGCAAATATGGTAAATTCATTCAAAAACCATTCATGTATTATTTTCTGGTCACTTGGTAATGAATCAGGTAACGGCAAGACATTTGCAGATATGAAAGAAACTGCTCTTGCAATTGATAATACAAGACCTATCCACTACGAACCCGATGCTCATGTTGAAGTTTCTGATGTGCTCAGTGAAATGTACACTGTTCAGACACAGATGGAAGAAATCGGAGAAAACAAACCCCACGTTCACTCAAGAGCTTTGTGGAATGCAGGTATGGGTTACCGTCTTTCACCTGCAATGTACAGAGATAAGCCATTTATTCAGTGTGAATACAGCCATGCAATGGGTAACAGTATGGGTAACTTTGCCGATTACTGGAATGATTTTAAAAAGTATGACAGACTTGCAGGCGGTTACATATGGGATTTTGCCGATCAGTCAATCAGAACAAAGCTTCCCGACGGTACAGATAAATGGAATTACGGTGGTGACTTCGGTGATAAGCCCAACGACGGCAATTTTGCTTTCAACGGTGTGTTCAGAGCAGACAGATCACCCAATCCCCATTATTATGAAGTTGTAAAGTGCTATCAGCAGGCTGATTTTAGTTTTGAAAACAACAAGATCTGTGTTCTCAACAGATTTATGTTCACTTCTCTTGATAAATTCACTCTTGAGATTGTATATTCAGATCAGAACGGTGAAAAAACAAAAGCAGAAGTTCAGCTTCCCGATGCAAAGTTTATGGAAACTGCAACTGTTGATGTTCCCTTTGAACTGAGCAATTCGGGAGAAAGTTTTATTGATGTTTATCTTGTTCTCAGAGAAGACCTTATGCAGCTTGAAAAAGGCCATATAATGGCGCGTGAGCAGTTTGTTTCAGGTGAATATGAATTTGCCTCAGAACAGCCCGAAGACGGCAGAATCGACTATTATGAAACAGCTTCGGACCATGTTGTCTGCGGTGACGGTTTCAAGGTAAGATTCTCCAAGAAAACAGGTGAGCTTTACTCATATAAAATAGGTGAAGCGGAATACCTCAAAAAGGGTGTAAGACCTTGTTTCTACAGAGCAAATACCGATAATGAGAGAATTGCACAGGTTCCCTTTGACTGGGTAAAGACTCTTATTGGTCTCAATGCTTTCAAGAGTGCAACAAAAATGCTCAAGGCACAGAAATTTACTGTAAGTAAATATAACGGCGGTATAAAAGTCAGCGTTAAATGGGTAACAAAATACATAGATAATATCGTTACAGAGTATGTTATCACTCCTGCAGGACGTATTATTGCATCTCTTACATGCAGAAATATTGTTCCTGTTGATATGCACAGATACGGCTTTACTTTTGAACTTAAAGAGGGAATAGACTCTGTCCGCTACTACGGTAAAGGTCCCCATGAAAATTACTGTGACAGAAAAACAGGAGCTTACCTCGGTGTTTACAGTTTTGATAAAGCAGAAAACTTTATTCATGACTATCTTTTCCCGCAGGAAAATGCAAACCGCTGTGATGTAAGATGGTTGACAGTCGGCAAGGAAAACGGTGTCAGGATTGAAGCTGTAAAACAGCCCTTTGAAGCAAGCGTTCATCCTTATACTCTTGATGCGCTTGATGTTGCTGATCATTCGTGTTATCTTGCAAAAGGCGATTCTCTTAGTGTTTATATTGACGGAGGACAGCACGGTGTCGGCGGTGATATTCCTGCTGTTGCAACACTGAAAGAACAGTATAAACTTCCGAAGTATAAGAAATTAAGCTTCACTTGTTCATTATCTTTTTTTGATAATGCTAAATAAGTATTGATTTTTACATAAAATTCATGTATTATTAATTTTATTATAACAATTATGTTGAAAAGGTGATTATTTTGAAAAAAGTTTTATGCGTAATTATAGCTATGCTTATTTGCGTATCCGTTCTCTTTACCGGCTGTCAGAAAAATGACACTCCTCAGGGCGGTGTTGTTGATGAATCCGGAAATGAACAGATTGTTGATGTTCAGGGCAACGGTGATGTTCTTGATGACAATGATGCAGATGTTGTTGTTGACCTTAACGAAGCAGATGCTCCCAAGAGTGACATCAAGATTGAAGAAGAAGCTGAAACTGTTGTAGAGCAGAAAATCGGTCTCGGTGCTGAAGCATTCATTTCAGGTAAATATTACCTCGAAGGTGTTGTTTACAGCTCAGGTGAAGAAATGCCCGTAATTCTTGCAACTGACGGTGAAAACTATCAGTTCACAGCAAACTATTCAGGTATTGCATTCGGTATGCTCCTTCTCGGTGCTGATACATATGTTGTTCTTCCCACAAAGAAGCAGTACACTGTTCTTTCAGAAAGACTTATCAAGTCACTTGATCTCGAAGACAGCCTTGGTGTTGATGACTTCCAGATCATCAAGAATGAAACAGAAACAACATCACAGATTTCTGCACAGTACGCAGTTACTATTAACGGTCAGTCAGGTCTTTGTTCAGTATTCAAGGTTAATGACTCTGAAATCAAGCTTTACACAATCGGAGATGAACTTATTCAGGTTGAAAACTACGAAGCAGACGGCACAATGACAATGCAGATTGTTGTTGATAAGATCTCTGCTCAGATCCCTGCTGATCAGCTCACACTCAAAGGTTTTGATGAAACATCTGTTACAGGTTTCATCCAGTCATTCTTCTCACTGGTTACATTATGATAAATAAAACCGGAGTTGCTGTTGTAACAGGTGGTGCATCCGGTATAGGGGAAGCCGTTGTACGTGCTTTGTGCCGTGACGGTTTTTCCGTAGCAGTTAATTACAATCGCTCTGAAGCACAGGCAGCAGCTCTGGCTTCGGAGCTTTGTTCTCAGGGGCATAATGTAATTGCTGTAAAAGCTGATGTTTCATCATCTTCTCAAGTTGATAAAATGATTGACGAAGTATGCGAAAAGCTCGGTGCTCCCGATGTTCTTGTAAATAATTCAGGAATTGCTCAGCAGAAGTTGTTTACAGATATTTCTGACGATGACTGGAATACGATGATAGGTGTAAATCTTACGGGAACATTCAACACATGCCGTGCAGTGCTTTCGCATATGATCCGTAAAAAAAGCGGAAAAATTATCAATATTTCTTCTATGTGGGGGCAGGTGGGAGCTTCATGTGAAGTTCATTATTCTGCTTCAAAAGCAGGTGTTATAGGGCTTACAAAGGCTCTTGCGCAGGAGGTTGCACCGTCAGGCATTACTGTTAATTGCATTGCTCCCGGAGCCGTTAAAACGAAAATGATGGCTTATTTTTCGCAGGATGACATTGATGCTCTCTGTGAAGAAATTCCCATGTGCCGTCTCGGTGAAGCAGAAGAAATTGCAAAGACAGTTTCGTTTCTTGCTTCTGATGCAGCATCATATATAACCGGTCAGGTTATAGGTGTCAACGGCGGTATGGTTGTCTGACAAAAATAATGAAAAATTAAGGTGTCACATATGTGACACCTTTTTTTTGTAAACAATTTGTTAACAAATGCTTGGTTTTGAAAAAATGACACGGAAAAACCGTGTCAAAAAGGGGAGTTGGGACTATATATGGAGGGACATAATTTTTTATAAAAAGAAAGGATGATTTTTTTATGCCCACAACTTTTATCAAACTTGACAGAAACATCAAAAACTGGAGTTGGTTCACAGACGGAAATACTCTGAAACTTTGGATTTATCTGCTGATTAAGGCGAATATTGTGCCTCACTGTTTTATGAATGCAGAAGTAAAAAGAGGTGAACTTGCTACATCTTACAACACTTTGGCACTTGAAACCGGTATGACTGTAGGCAAAGTCAGAACAGCACTCGATCACCTTAAAAAATGCGGTTCTGTATCAGTAAAAAGACACTCAACTTTTATGGTTATCTCCATTAAAAATTATGACTTGTATCAGAGTGTACCGCATGAAGAAAATGACAATCATTTAACGTGACAATCGCAGAGAGATCGCAGTGAAATCGCAGCAAAATCGCAATCGCTGCACAATCTCTCAGCATTCATTTAGCAACAATATAAGAATGTAAAGAATGTAAAGAATGAAAAAGAATGGAAATAATGAAATAATGAGATAAGTGAGTGTAGCGCGCGCACAAAATATTATATTATTAAATAATTTCTTTAATAAAAAGAGCCGTCACCTGAAATACGGCAACGGCCTCTTAACTGATATAATCAGCAATATTATCTTTTACAAATCAATAATCTGCAACGCGGATAACAGATTCAACTGAAAGACCGCATACGGAATTGATTTTTTCTTTGAGTTCACCTTCACAAGCAGGATTTGTTACAAATGCGATTTCGTTTTCGGGTGCATCTTCACGTGTAAGAACACGGATTGCACCGATTGAATCATTAAGAGCCTTTATAACATCCTGTTTGTTGTCTGCAGTACCTCTGATGTAAAGAGCAGCAACAGCATTGTTATAGTCTGCAACATAGTTGTCCTGTGCTGCGTCCCAGCCGAAGAACTTCTTCTTCTGAATGTGCTTTGCAGCATCAATAACGTCAGCAACAACAGCAGAAGCAGTAGGCATTTTACCTGCGCCCTTGCCGTAGAATACAACATCACCTGTTGCGTCGCCTCTGATAAGAGCTGCATTGAATACATCGTCAACACTTGCAAGCTGGCTGTGAAGAGCGACAAATGTGGGGCCTACAGTAACGTTGATCTGTCCGTTTTCAAGCTTTTTAGCAGCAGCAATAAGTTTGATAACACCGCCCCATGAAGCAGCATATGCAACGTCTGCAAGAGTGATTTTTCTGATACCTTCTGTATGAACTGAATCAGGGTATACGTGTTTGCCGAATGCAAGAGCAGAAAGAATACAGATCTTACGGCATGAGTCATGACCGTCAACGTCTGCTGTGGGATCTTTTTCTGCATAGCCGAGTTCCTGAGCTTTTGCAAGTGCTTCTTCAAAGCTCTGATTCTCAGTAATCATCTTTGTAAGAATGTAGTTTGTTGTGCCGTTGAGAATACCTGCAATTTCGTCAATTTCATTTGCAGCAAGACACTGTGTCATAGGTCTGATAATGGGTATACCGCCGCCTACACTTGCTTCAAAGAGGAAGTTTACATTCTTTTCGTTTGCAATTGTAAGAAGTTCATAACCGTGCTGAGCAACAAGCTCTTTGTTTGATGTAACAACGCTCTTGCCTGCAAGAAGAAGCTTCTTTACAAAGTCATAAGCAAATGTTACTCCGCCCATTGTTTCAACAACGATTTTAATTTCAGGATCATTAAGAATTATATTGAAATCCTTTATGATTTTGTCTTTATAAGGACTGTCAGGGAATTCTCTTATATCAAGGATATATTTCAATTCCATTGAATCCTGCATACTTTTTTTGACAATGCTGTCGTGGTTTTTATCGAGAAGTTCTGCTACACCGGAGCCTACAGTTCCGAATCCCATAACCGCTACAAACATTTATATCATCTCCTTTATATTAAACATGATCATTTACTGTTTTTTACTGTCTGCATCATTTTTCCGAATGTGTCTGCTATGTGATAAGCAGTCTTTTTACCCAGAGAGTTTGTTTCGGGGTAGTGGTTTCTGCCGAATTTGTCTTTAGGCTGATTTATAAACGGAAGCTTTGAATCAAGCAGATAGTCATTTGGTGTGAGAATATATCCTATTTCACCGTTTGCAAGACCGAAAACAAGCAGTTTTTCATCTTCTGCAATTTCACACAACGGACGGGGATTGATTTCGGGATCAGCATCTGTTGAAGATTCTTCCTTCGAAAGATAACCGCCGTATGCGAGTTCGGGGAACAGTTCACCCGGGAGGAGTAAAATTTTCAGTTCACCGAATTCTATATAGGATAATTCAGTTTTCATTCCCAGATTAAGGTCGCCTTCGTTTGTGGCAATGATTCTTTCGGGAATCATTCCGACTTTTGAAACAAACCAGAAAACGGGATTGTCGCAAGGTATATATAATTCCTGCCTTAAAATATTAATTTCAGGTTTCAGAATTATTTCATTTTTGATGTTGCAGACAAGTTCTCCGAGCCGTCTGCCTGTTTTTATGGTTGAAATAATATTGTTTTCATCCATAGCATTCATGCATATTCCGCCGATTGCACCTGCAAAATACATTGATTCGGCATTTTTATGCTCATGTATGTACTGAGCCATGTAGCAGGGGAAATCTGCACTTATAAGTGAATTTTTGCCCAGAAGTGATTCGGGATGAGAGGCAAAATTTATCATGTAGGTTTCGGTTGAACCGTCATCGGGTACAAAGCGGAGTCTTGTTATTGCATCAGAGACCACATGGGGCGGACGCGATGCAGACTGTGAACCTTTGTCTGCTTTTGCATAGCCGAGATAAATCTGACCTTTGGTTCTGTTTTTGTATGCAGATTCAACGGCTGCAACAACTCCGTTTTTAACAATTTCCATAAACTTGCTGTTGCGTCCGGTTTTCGGAATCGGTCCCCACATGCCCATTGTGTCAATACCTGCATGAGTGTGTGTGGAGCAGATGTTGATACTTCTGCAGCCTGTCACAACGCTGAAATGATCAAGTCGCTGTCTTATATCTTCTACATCAACACCGAAAAGACCTACACAGTCAACAGAAACAAATACAACACCGCCTCTGCCTGAGTTGTCATCAATCCACAGGGCTTTTGCCATAAGATTATCAAGAATTCCCACGGCAGGATTGTTGTTCCTGTATCCGGCAACATAGTATGTTGTTTTTTTGTCGGGAACGGGAGTGTCCGGCATGATAACAGTTTTGCCGAAGCCGAATGTATAGAAATCGGCAGGTTTGCAGTGTGCTTTGTCAAACACACCAACAGGTAACTGTTCAAGACCGTTTTTGTCATACTTTTTGTAAGCACTTTTTTTTACGGCATTCACAGCACTGTTCAACAGTTTTGATGAAATATCCATTATGCCTGACCTCCTTTTATACTGATGCAGATTTGCGAAGAATCAATCTTGCATCTGACGCATCAATCATATTGTTTTTATTAAGGTCACCTGCACGGAACTGAAGATCTGAGCACTCATCAAGTTCTGCAGAAATTCTCAGTGCCGTACGGGCATCTTTAGCCATTATGTATCCGTCACCGTCCATATCACCGTTACGGTAAACACCGTCTTCGGCTACTATGAATATTCCGGTTTTTTCCGTAAGGAATGCGAGCATTGTAAGTTCATCAACAGACGGAATTATTGTAAGCGTTCCTCTTGAATCAAGATGATAAATATTTGCATTGGTTGCATCTATATTACCGCCGGGGAACAGATAAATGTACGGTTCGCTTGTTTCATAAACACTATTGTTATGCATTACAGATACATTGTATATCCTGAACGGTGCACTGCCGAGGATGTTTGCAACAATGTTATAATCCTTACCGTTTATGATTTCGTAAGCTGAGATTTTTATATCAGTAGGAATTGTTGAACCTTTGGATATTACAACAGAGATATTGGTGGATTTGTTTGTTACAACAGTTATGTTGTTTATTTCAATGATTTCCACATGAATTTCCGACTTCTGATCGTTGAAAGAGTATCTGAGTGAAAATTCGCAGCTGTCACTGAAGATGAATTCTCCGCCTTTGTTATCTCTGAGTATTTTTGTTGTTTTGAATCCGTCTGTACTGTACTCATAATAATCAATATAATCGAGCATATGTACAGGCGTTGTTATTGTAAGCGTTTTTGAGCCGTCCGAATTCTGCATTACCGTTACCCATTCGGGAGCAGGAAGAACACTTTCGGCACTTGCACAAAAGCAGCAGGAAGATACCACAAAAACAAGAAACATAATAAAAGCTGATGTTTTTTTCATGCGGGACCTCCTTTTGATTATTGAATTATTTTTCGTAACCGTTGGGATTGTTCTTCTGCCATCTCCATGTATCTTCACACATGTTTCTGACATCACGTTCAGCTTTCCAGCCGAGTATATCAAGAGCTTTCTGAGCGTTTGCATATGAATATGCAACGTCACCTGCTCTGGGTTCAACTATTTTGTAGGGAACGCTTATGTTGTTAGCTTCTTCAAAAGCTTTGACAAGACCGAGAACGCTTACGCCGTTACCTGTACCGAGATTGAAGATTTCAACACCTGTACGGGGAAGTGCAAAATCAATTGCTTTTACATGACCGAGTGCAAGGTCTACAACGTGAATGTAATCTCTTACACCTGTTCCGTCGGGTGTGTCGTAACAGTCACCGAATACGCTGAGGAATTCTCTCTTGCCGACTGCAACCTGAGAAATGTAAGGCATAAGGTTGTTGGGGAAGCTGGGGGCTTCACCGATAAGACCGCTGCTGTGAGCGCCTACGGGATTGAAGTAACGAAGAAGTACAAGACTCCATTCATTATCTGCTGTATATATATCTTTAAGAATATTTTCAATGTAAAGCTTTGTTGTTCCGTAGGGATTTGTTGTTGTACCTGTTTTCATTGTTTCAACAAAGGGAACTTTGTTTTCTTCACCGTAAACAGTTGCAGATGATGAGAATACCATCTTCTTACAGCCATTTTTACGCATTACATCAACAAGAACAAGAGTACCTGTAATATTGTTGTCGTAATATTCCCAGGGCTTTGTGCATGATTCACCGACAGCCTTAAGTCCTGCAAAGTGAATTACTGCATCAATTTTGTTTTCTGCAAAAACCTTTTCAAGACCATCTCTGTCACGGATATCGCATTCATAGTATCTGAAATCTTTACCTGTGATTTTTTTTACTCTTTCGAGTGATTCTGAGCAGCTGTTTGAATAATTGTCTATAACAACTATATCGTGACCTGCGTTAAGAAGTTCAACGCAAGTGTGAGAACCGATATAGCCTGCGCCGCCGGTAATAAGAATTGACATATTAAACACCTTACCTTATAAATATTGTCCGTTATAAATAATAGCAAAACACGGAGATTTTACTTTATATTTCATAATTTTATCTCTGAATGTGATACCTGCAGTCTGATTGATTGTTTTGTTACCGATCTGCATTGCTGAAACATAACCTATGTTTTCATTTACGGCATCATCATGCCTGAGAATTTTTATCCACTGAGCAGGATCGTCTGACAGTTCAACCGATGGATAATATGCTAAAATGTAGTCTTTGATTGCCTGAGGAGAATAAGCAGTAGCTGATATGTATCCTTTTGTATAGCAGTCGTAATATGATGCTGTATTGTAAAGGTAGGACATATCTTTGTTTGTGTTGCCCCAGATATCCTGATAAGTTGCTGTCACACCGGCTGAACATGCTGAGTAATAAGCGTAGGGAATGCTGCCGTTATAAAGCATGTACTGACCTGCGATTTCCTGAGCTGCAGCTTTTACGTCGTCACGGCATGCTGCATAACTGTTTACATATGAACAGCCGCTTACTGAGTAATTGCTGTATTTCATGTTTGTGTATGCCGCAAGAGCCTGCGCTCTGAGAGCATTCATGTCAAGGGGATCATTCTTTTTTGTAATGCCTGAAATTTCCTGCTGAACTATTCTTGCAAGCATTTCAACAGTGTTTACGTTTTTACCTGCACATCTTACTGTAGCGGGGTATTGTTCTTTCATTATTGCAACACCCTGATAATAGTGCTGAATAATCTGAATATATGAATATCCTGCTCTTGCGAGACCGAGAGCACCCCATTGGCTCATGCCTACACCGTGTCCCCAGCCGAATGCAACAATAACGAATGTGTCACGCATCTGCATTACCTGAGTCAGGTCAGGGTAGATATACATTTTCTGATTGCTGATTACACTGTACTGATCGTTACCGCCTACAACGGGTGTTTCATTCTGATTTTCAGCCGGAAGATTTTCAGATTCAAAGTAATTTTCAACAAGCGGAAGAGTTGTTGTTTCTTTTTCGGTGTCATCAACAAAAACAACCATTGATGACATGTGCTGACTTGCAAGTTTTGCATCGTTTGCACTGATAATTCCGTCACTGTCCACGTCAGCTTTCTTCATTCTTTCAGGAGTCTGTGCAACTGCAAGGTCAGAAGAGATATTCAGTATCAATGAAACGTCCGCGTGGGAGATTATACCGTCACCGTTAAGGTCACCGTCTTTTGTCACAGCCACGGGAGTGTGATTTGCTGACATGATAATTGTGAAAAATACAATTATCAGCGGTGTGAACAGCAGACATTTACCTGCAAGACCTAAAATCCTGAACTTTTTTAATTCTGTCATAATTATTTATGAGAAAAACGCAAGATTTGAGAATGTTGAAGCAACATATGTCAGGAAGAATGCTGTTGCAAAGAGAATTACATATAAAACAATGTTTGCTTTGCTTATAACTGGTGAGGGACTGATGTGCTTTTTGATTTCGTCTGCTGACATAAGGGGAGTTTCCATAAGCTCCTGAGCCAGCATAAGGAAAAATTCAGTTACGACTGTTGTCATGAAGTCATTGTGATTTTCATCCTGAATTGAAGAAAGTGTTCTTATTTTTGCAGTTTTTCTGTTAGAGATTGTAATTGTAGCAGTGTAATTACCGAATTCGTCTTTATCGCCTTCGATAATTGCAGCACCGAACTGACATTCATAATATTCTGCAGCTTTGACTGCCGAAAACCGCTTGGCTTCATCATTTGCACGTTTTTCATCAAAGGGTGCATATGAAACAAAGTCATTGAAACATTCAATCTGTTTGCCTGCATGTGCGATGTACTTACTTGCTGCTGTGTTTGCTACTGCAATCTGTACACCTGCAGTTCTGAGCTGTTCTTCAAGAACAGATGCGGCATATGCTGTTTCATAATCATTGAATGAGGGAAGCGTTGCACCGTAAACACGGGTTATATAGGGGAAAACGTATTTTTTGATTGTAACAAAAGTTCTGTCTTCCGAAAAGGGGAGGAAGAATATACACTGTGATTTGGATCTGATTGCAAAACCGGGGAAAAGACCGTCCGAAAGTGCAAAGGGTGTTGCATTTTTCGGCATAAGTGCATGAATCATATATCGTTCATGGTTTTCCATTTCGCTGAGCTTTTCAAGTACTGAGTCATTATGAATCATGTCAAATTTGAAAGCCTTGCAGATGTTTCTTTTTGCATCGTGATACATTTTGTCATCTGAAAAAACAATGATTATATCGTTTTCTTTCAAAGACTGTGCAATTTCAGGCAGACCGCTTTGTACGGTGCTGAAAACTGACGGTCTGTATTTACTGTTTTCCGTAACGGCATTGAATGCTTTTGAAATTACGCTTTCAATACGGTCAAAAGAAGAATTGTTCTTGTCAGAAAAAATAATCGACTTGATGTTCATTATTAAGCCTCTCCTGATTTATTGGGGAATCCAGCGGTACGCATCTTTGTAGGGGTTTTTAAGTCCTCTTTCATCATACCATACCTGAGGATAACGGGGATTTTCGTTTATAACAGCCTTTGAAGTATCAACTTCTGTGCTTTCACCGGGACGTACGAGTCTGCCTATAACAGCGCATCTGCCCATGTTCTTTGTTTTGATTTCATAGTTACAGGTGATGAGTGTTATGAGAATGTCATCTTCGTTGATGTCAACGCCTGTATCGTAAAGTTTTCTTTCGTCAATAGCTTCAATGAATTCTGCGAAATTGCCTTCTGAGGGGAAGTGTGTTGCATGAACGTTGAAAAGATAGCCGTTGTCTGCTTCGGGATAACCGTTTGTAATCATTACAGCGTAGACTTTGAAGTAATAATCTTCAAAAAGAGTGCTGTACTGAATAACGGGTGATTCTTTGAAGCCTTCGATAGATGTGTATTTGTTGATCTGAGTGAATGAAAGTCCGTCACTCATGTTGTGACCGTAAATAACATTGTTTTTATCAAGAGTTGTACCGGTGTTGTTACCCTCAAGATAAGGAATACCGTATTTGTCATCCTGTTTGTAGAAGTTTCTGTAAAGGTAGTAACTTGTTGCATCGGGATCTTCTCTGTCTACAAGAGCGTGGGGGATGGGAGTATCGATATTTGTGTTGTCAATACGGAGCCAGCCTACAAGATCCTGATTTGTTGCATAAAGATGAGCATATTTGATATTCATTCCTTCGGGGAAGTCAATGTCAGGATACTGTGCTCTGATTTCAGCCCACTGCTTTTCAAGTTCGTCATCTTCCTGACTTACAGCTTCTGTTGCAAGGCTGTTGATATCCTGTTTGTTCTTGAGGTAATTCTGATGTTCAACATAGTTATTGATGAAATAACCGAAACATACAAGAACAACAATAGCTGCGATGTTCATTACAATCTTTCTGATTACTTCAGAAGCCTTGTCACCTTTCCAGGGAATGAAGCTCTTGAAAACATCGGCAACCTTTTCTTTGCCTGTCTTTTCGTAGTGCATATGCTTGGCAGGTGCAGGAGTTGTTTCTGCTGTGTTTACTGCTTCTGCAGTTTCTGCCGCTGTATTTACGGCATCTTTCTGCGCAGCCTTTTCTTTGAATGCAGCAGCAATTTTTACATCTTCCTGAGGAGCCGGTTTTTCGATATTATTCTTGTAAGTCTTTGTAAAGATGTTTGGTTCTTCACGTTTACGGGCAGGAGAGCTGCTTGCAACATGTCTCATGTAGGGATTTGCAGCGTTCATCTGAGCATTGCGTCTTCTTTTCTGGGCGATAGTTTCAGTTTCTTTTTCTTCGTAAACTGTTTTTCTGCCTTCAGGTCCGTAAGTTGCATTTGAATTATCGTTATAAACGATTTTTATTCCGCCGTTGTTTGAACCCATATCGTAAACGATCTGAGGAGTTTTTGCTGTCATGTTTGCTGACGGACGGAACGGAGCATATTTCTGTGCTGATGTTTCTGCACTTTCCACACCGTACTTCTGGGATAATGTATTGATATCAGATTTTGTGTTGTTCTGATTTGCTGAAGGGTTCAGGTTATTGTTTTCAAAATCTGTCATGTAATCAACCTCTTTCTTAAAAAATGATTTCAGAGAAAATATATCACTGAATTATGAAAATAATATTGAAACCGGATTCAGACTCAATCAGTTTTTATTCAGAATTGAGTAAACGGTTCCGAGAGCTTCCTTTGCAGCTGAAAGTCTGTTGTTCTCTCTGATATTTTCACTGAAGCTGTTGCACAATTTTTTAATTGTACATTTGCCGTTGTATTTTACTGCAATGTATATGAGACCTACCGGCTTTGAAGTTTCGTCTGAAAGGGGACCGGCAATTCCGCTGACTGCCACTGCAATGTCTGCACCTGAAATCACGGCAGCTCCGTCTGCCATTTCTCTGACGGTCTGTTCACTTACTGCACCGTATTTTTCAAGTGTTTCTTTTCTGACATTCAGCACGGACATCTTTATTTCGTTGGCGTAAGAAATGATTCCGCAACCGAATACACCCGATGCACCGCTGACGTCAGTTATCATTTTTGCGATAAGACCGCCCGTACATGATTCGGCTGTTGTTATGGTAAGATTTTTTTCTTTGAGAAGTTCAACAACCTTTGTTGCGTAATCCATTTTTTTCACCATCTTTAAATATATTATTATTAATAATTATATTTAATACAGTATAACAAATAATAAAAAAAAGTACAAGTATATTTTAAAAAAAATGTGATGTTATTAAGCATTATTTTATGTGCAATATAACATAAAAAAACCATCGGAACGAGTCCGATGGTCTGTAATCAGCATTTATATGTCATCGATCTGAAAAATCAGAATCAGATGTCTTCACGCTTCTTTGTAGCAACAATAGCAATACCTGCAATCATGATACCTGCTGCAGCTGAAATACCCATTGTCTTAACACCACTCTGGTCAATCTTATCTTTAACGTTTGAGGGCTTCTTTGTTGTTGTTTCAGGTGCCTTAGTTGTTGTTGCGGGCTTTGTTGTAGTTGTTTCAGTTGTTGTTTCTTCTGTAGCTTCAACAGTTGTTTCTTCGATTGATTCAACTTCTGAAACGTCTTCTGAAACATCTTCTGATTCGCCTGAACCTGTTGCAACTGTTGTAGATGTAGTTGCACCCTGATTTTCATCACCTGTGATGTTGTCAGCAACATCTTTGAATGCATCTTCAAGCTGATCGGGATCGAAAACTTCAAGATAGAGAGCATTCTGGATATCCTTCATAAGAACCTTACCGAACTTGAGCTGGCTTCCGCCGAGGTTGTGGAAGAAACCGATTGAGTAGATAAGGTAATCAGGCCACATACCTGCAGCTGTTGAGAATACAGCATTAGCGTGCTTGTAGTATGTTGAACTGTCTTTTGAATCATATCTGCCGTCTGAAAGAACAGCTCCTTCGTTGGGAAGACCGTCTGCCATAACAACAACGTGCTTTGTAGCTTCTTCGTTGCCGTACTTAGCATCAATGTTTTTAACTGCCATAAGAGCGTCGTACATAGCTGTGCTGCCCTTAGCGTCTAAGCTGTCAATTGTGTTAGCAAGTGCTGCATAATCTGTTGTGAAAGAGTATGTGTCAACATCTGTGCCGTAAGTAACGATAGCGATTCTGTTTGCACAGTCTTTGTCGTCAAGCATAGTTGCACAGAACTGCTTAGCAGCATCTTTGAGTTTTTCTATGGGAGTACCGCGCATACTTCCGGAAATGTCAAGTACAAGATAAATATCTCTTGCGCCTTCGAACTTGTTGATGGTGTCACCGGCAGTATCGGTGTTGTTGAGTGAAGCATCATCTTTGATTACTGTTGTTTCAGCTGAAGCTGCACATGCTAATGCAGAGAGTGCAAAAATCATAGCGAAAATAACAGATACGATCTTTGTGAAAGATTTTTTCATAAGAATACCTCCGATAATAATACAATTTGTGATCGTTCAAAGTAATTATAGCATATTTTGCGCTCATGTCAATATTTTTTTGCTTACTTTTGTGCTGTTTTATTCCAAATCGGAAAAGTTTTATTGTATAAAACTTGTTGAATCTGCAAAAAATGCATATCTGCGGTGATTGTTTACAGTTATTTTAGTCTAATTTTGCGAAAAAAAGAAATGTTTTTATTTTAGTGTTGAAGTTTGCGAAAAAAATAGTTATAATAAATGTTAAGAATTTTTTGATACGGAATGATGAATTATGGAAAAAGTAAAAATTGTTATAGCAGGAACACCTTATAATATTGCAACAGACAGTGACAGCGCATATACTCTTGATCTTGCAGAAGAGATCGAATCAAGAATCACAGGTTTTATGCAGTCAGGCACTTTTGTGTCACCTGCACAGGCAATGGTTCTCTCTCTTCTTGATTATGCGGATGAACTCAGAAAGCTTGATGCTGAAAATCAGAATATGAGACAGCAGCTTAAAGAGTATCTTGCAGATGCTGCTCAGGCAAAGAGCGAGAGAGATATGTATAAAAGAGAGATTGCAAAACTCAGAAAAGGAAATTCAGGTGAACGCTGATGGAAACTCTCAGAATTAAAAAAGTCAGAGAAAATGCAGTAGTTCCTTTCAGAGCAACTGCAGGCAGTGCAGGTATGGACCTTTATGCCTGTATTGAAAAATCAGTTACCGTGAATCCTCATGAATGTGTAAAAATCCCCACCGGAATTGCAGTTGCACTTCCGTCGGCAGACTACGGGGCTTTTATTTTCGCAAGAAGCGGACTTTCAATAAATCACGGACTTGCACCTGCAAACTGTGTAGGTGTAGTTGACAGTGATTACAGAGGAGAAGTTATTGTAGGTCTTGTCAATCAGTTTTCCGAACCTTATACAATCGAACCGGGTGAACGTGTTGCACAGATGGTCATTATGCCTGTAAGTCTCATGCCTGTTGAGGAATGTGATGAACTTGATGACACTGACAGAGGCGCAGGCGGTTTCGGATCAACAGGAAAGAAGTAATATTATGTATAAAGTCAATCCATCATCATATGCGTCGGTTTTTGTTGTGCCGACACAGCTTGCGGATAAACATCTTCGTATGGCGGGCAAGGCTCAGCTGAAGGTGTTTTTGTGGCTGTTCAGAAATCCGAATACAGTGTTTGATATTGAAACCGTATCACGTGATACAGGTATACCTAAGGACGAAATTGACGATGCTATGCTTTACTGGACTCAGGCAGGTCTTGTTATAAAAGACGGTGAAACACCCGTTATGGTTCAGAGCGCACCTGTCGAGTCGGGTAACGAAGTTGTAAGACGCAAATCCGTTGCTGAAAAACTTTCCGTACCTGCACCTGCAGTTCAGGAAGTAAAAAAAGAAAAAGAACGCCCCGTTATTGTAAAGCCTTCAATAAAAGATATTGCAAGACGTCTGAGTGAATCTGACGAAGTCGTTTCCATGTTTAATGAAGTTCAGGAAGTTTTCGGCAGAACACTCGGTTACGACGGTCAGTCAAACCTTCTTATATTGCATGATCATTACGGTCTGCCCGCTGAGGTTATCGTCATGCTTTGCAGTTACGCAAAAACAGTCGGCAAACAGGGCGCAATTGCTTACATAGTCCAGATGGGAAAATCATGGGCAGAAGAGGGTATAACAGATTTTGATTCTGCAAGCCATAAAATTGCAAGAATGGAAAATGCGCAGAATATATGGAATGATTTCCGCAACCTTACAGGTGTTGAAAATCCGAAACCCACATCAAAACAGTCGGAATTTCTTGAGATATGGGTAAATGATTATCAGTTTTCTATGGATATTATTTATCACGCATATGAAAAAACTGTAGAGAAAAAGGGTAAAATCAGTTTCAGCTATATGAACGGTGTACTTCGTTCATGGTATGAAAGCGGTTTTAAAACAGTAAATGAAATAGAAGATGCTTCCCGTGAATATGCAACGGGTGTAAGAAAAAACAGTCCCGTCAAAGAACAGGAAAAGAAACCGTCGTACGATATAGATCGTGCCATGAGAATAAGTCTTGAGTTTGATCCCACCAAGACTAAAAAAGGACAGTGATAAAATGGCATATAATGAAAAATTATTTGCTCTGGCAGCAGAAAAAATTGCACAGAGAAGAATGAATGCTGAAAATGATGCAGCAATGCGTCATTCGGATGTTGTAATGAGATGTCCTGAAATCCGTCAGCTTGAAGACAGAATGAGAAAAACTGCATACGGTGTTGTAAATGTCATCGGTATGGGTGAAAAAACTGCAGAATACATAGATAACCTCCGTAATGAAAATCTTCAGGCGCAGTCAAAAATAAAAGAATTGCTGAGCGAAATGGGATTAGCTGAAAACTATCTTGAACCTGCATACACATGCAGACTTTGCGAGGATAAAGGTTTCAAAGACGGTAAGCTTTGCAGTTGTCATCTTGAACTTCTCAAGCAGCTTGCATTTGAACAGCTTTGCAAGAAGTCACCTCTCAAATTATCGTCTTTTGATGATTTCAGTCTTGAATATTATGCGGATAACCGCGAAAATTATGATATTATGTGCCGTAATTTCGGTTTCTGCAGAAACTATGCAGAAAGTTTTGACCTTAATTCATTCAGTATTCTGATGATGGGTGAAACAGGTCTCGGCAAAACTCATCTGTCCCTTTCCGTTGCAGGTGAAGTACTTAAAAAGGGTTACGGTGTGGTTTACGGTTCGGTTCAGAATCTTTTTGCTAATATTGAAAAAGAGCATTTCGGCAGATCTGATGATTCCGACGGAACAACAGAAAAAATGCTTCTTGACTGTGATTTGCTTATTCTTGATGACCTTGGTGCAGAGTTTACAACGAATTTCACTGTTGCAACTCTCAATAACATTCTCAATACAAGACTTCTTGAATCAAAACCCACTATAATCAGCACAAACCTGACACTGGGCGAACTGCAGAAACGTTACTCAGAACGAATTACTTCAAGAATCATCGGTGAATACAGAATTCTCAGTTTCAAGGGAAATGACATCCGTCAGAAGAAAGCCTACGAACAATTAACATAAACAAATCCCGAGGTGTTATATGTATAACCTTACAGATATCAATACAATAAAAAGAGTTATGTCACGTCACGGTGTAACATTCTCAAAGGCATTGGGACAGAATTTTATTATCGATCCGGAGGTCTGCCCTGAAATTGTCAGACAGTCCGGTGTTACAGATGAGGACGGTGTAATAGAAATCGGTCCGGGTGTCGGTGTTCTTACTCAGGAAATTGCAAAAAAGGCAAAAAAAGTTGTGGCTCTAGAGCTTGATACAAGACTTATACCTGTTCTTGCAGATACTCTTGAGGATTTTTCCAATGTTGAAGTAATAAATGCTGACATTATGAAAACAGACCTTGAAAGACTTTTTGAGGAAAATTTCAGTGGCTGTAAAAATGTTCACGTCATTGCAAATCTTCCTTATTACATAACATCTCCGATTATTATGATGCTTCTTGAAAGCAGACTGCCCGTAAAGGCAATTACCGTAATGGTTCAGAAAGAAGCAGGAGAGAGACTTTGTGCAGATGTCGGATCAAGAGATGCGGGAGCAGTATCAGTAGCTGTAAATTATTATTCCGTTGCAAAGGAGCTTTTCTTTGTACCCAGAGAATCATTTATGCCGTCACCGAATGTGGACAGTGAAGTAATCAAACTCACCGTAAGAGAAAATCCCGAATTTTCACCTACAGATGAAAAGTACTTTTTCAGAGTTGTCAAAGCTGCCTTTTCACAGCGACGCAAAACAGCGGCAAACGGTCTTTCTTCAGGTCTCGGAATGGCTAAGGATAAGATTTTTGAAGCACTGATGAATTCAGGGCTTGAAACAAATGTCAGAGCAGAAAAACTTACAATGGAACAGCTGTTTACTCTCAGTGAAGAGCTGTATAAAATGAGGTAATCGCATGGAAATGGGAAAATTTATTGTTATTGAAGGTCTCGACGGTTCAGGAAAAACAACACAGACAAGCATTATTACCGAAAAGCTGAAAGCAAAGGGAATAAATGTTATAAATCAGGCAGAGCCTACTCCTCATGAGTTCGGCAGAATGTGCCGTGAAGTTCTCGGCGGCAGAAAAAAAGTTACAAAAAGTCAGTTTGCGCTTCTTTTTACTGCAGACAGAATCGATCATAATCTCAATCCCGAAGACGGTATAAATATGCACATCGGCAGGGGTGATACTGTTATTTCTGACAGATATTATTATTCAACTCTTGCATATCAGGGGGTTGATGTCGGTCTCGACTGGCTTATGAGCCTTAATCTCGGCTGTGAAGATATAAGAAAACCTGATCTTTGCATTTTCCTTGATCTTCTTCCCGAAAAGAGTATGGAAAGAATCAATGCGAACAGAAGCGAAGATGAAATTGAGATTTACGAAACAGAAGAATACCTCACTAACATAAGAAAACGTTTTTATAATGTTATTGATTCTCTTAAAGATTCCGAAAATATTGTTGTTATCAATGCCGACGGAACTGTTGATGAAGTTGCAGAACAGATTGAGAAAGCAGTAATGGCATTATATTGATTTTAAATAATTTCAGCACCCGGACCTTGCGGAACGAGTGCTGATTTTTTTATCAGTATAATTCTTTTATTTTATTCATAATTGTAAATTCTCTGAGGTAAAGACTTTCATGGTCGGGAGAAAGAGTTTCGTATATGCTGAAAATTTCAATAGCATCATTAATATCTATCCATTCGGGTTCCATTTTGTTGAATTTTTCGCTTTCTGTCAGATGCCTTTCACCTTTGCCGGTAATTTCACAGATGAAATAACGGTTGACATAAAGGGTGTCATAGCAGTATTCATTTATTGTTATAAATGGCTTGGTTGCATTTACAATATAACCTGTTTCTTCAAGTACTTCGCGTTCAACGCATTGTTCGCTTGTTTCTCCCTTTTCAATACCCCCTCCGGGTGACATGTAGCTTCCGTTTGGCTTTGTTTCGTGAGAGAGAAGAATTTTTCCGTCTTCAATGATTATTGCACGGCATGATATTCTCTTATTTGTGTAAGGTTTTGTGTAAGTATTGCTAATCTGTTCCGCTACGGGGCAGATGAAATCATTGAGAATATTCCAGCTGTTTACAAGTTTTTCAACATTCCATGCCGCATTTGCAGGTGATGTTGAGGGCAGACAGACAGCTTCTCTGCCGATTGTATCACGGATGTATTTGTTGTAATATTTTTCAGCAGTTTTTCCGTTTACAAAAATCTGTTTGATTTCGGTATTTCTGAGGATTTCTGTAAGGTCATTCGCTGTTGCATTCTTTATTGAACTGTCAGAACTACCCGTTATTTCGCATGATGCAATTACATCCCACAATGCAATACCGAAAGAGAGCAGGAGCTTCTTTTTTTCTTCAATTGTTTCAGGTGCTGTGTTTTTGGTAACAGCAGAAATGACTTTCCAGAATCTGTTCTGGGGATGACCGTAAAAGAACATCTGCTCACGGGATTTTACAGACGGAAAACTGCCGAGAATAAGTACTTTTGAGTTTTCATTATATAACGGAGGGAAAGGGTGGCGTATCATTTTATTGCTCCTTTCAGTTATGTGATTATCTGTTATTATGTTTTTCGCACCAGGTTCCCGGATTGTCTTCAATATATTGCCATTTTGTTTCGTAGTCTTTATCATCTCTTATGATGTGGTCATAATATAATTTTTGCCATACTGAAAAGCCAATCTTTTTTGATATATAACCTTTTAGTTGATTTATGACGTTCGGAATCGTAGGGGCGCCCATTGGGCGTCCGTTTTTATCACCAAGAATTGTCAATAACAGATGTATATGGTCAGGCATAATCACATAATTATCTAATTGAATTCTATCATATTTTTTCTCAATATTGTTTATTGCTTCATCGACAATTTTACCATAGTCAGATAAATTGCAGAACGGACGCCCAATGGGCGCCCCTACGATAATGTTGCCGAATAAACACTTTTTGTCTTTAGTGCATATTGTAATAAAATAAGTTTCACAAGAAGAATAATCAAACTTTTTTAATCTGTTTTCTTTTCTTTTAGGAAATCTATCGTTGTTTGTCATTTTATCAATCCTTCAATCAATGCCCAGATAACCGCAACAAAAATTGTGGGGAGCATGTTTGCAACTTTTATCATTTTGCCCCAGGTGAGATTCACACCGACACAGAAAATGAGCATTGAACCGGTGAGTGAGAGGTAGGAGAGTGCTGTTTCTGTGAGTACAGGCTCAATAAATGTTGCAAGAATTGTTATTGAACCCTGAAAAAGAGCAATAGGTATTGCCGAAAAAATACATCCTTTGCCCATAGCGGCAGTCATAACCATTATAATAATAAGGTCGAGTACTGATTTTGCGGCAAGAATTGAGTAATCTCCGTTTATGCCGTCCTGAACAGCGCCTACAACTGCCATGGCACCGATACAGACGGTGAGTGATGCCGTAACAAAACCGTCAACAAAGCCTGTGTCTTTGTCACTCTTTGTTTTTCGTTTGAGCCATTCACCGAAGCGTTCAAGATGATGTTCAATGTTAAGCAATTCTCCGATGATTGAACCGATAATGATACAGCCGATCATCATCATTGTTCCTGAACTTTCGATTTTACCCTCGGGAGATATTGTGAACATCTCCTGCAGAGTGCCTGCAATACCTATGAAGATAACGCATATGCCGTTTGCTTTCATTATAGTGTCCTGTAAACGGTCAGGTATCTTTTTGCCGAAAAGCATACCCCCGAGACCGCCTATTATAATTGCGGCAGTATTTATAATTGTTCCGAGTCCTGTCATTTTCTCACCTTATTAATTGTGTAAATGTATAATATATAATCATAACATTAAATAATGAAATTCGCAAGATAAAAATAAAACACGGACATTTCTGCCCGTGTCTTGTATTTTTTTTGAAATTATGCAGTGTATCTGCAGACATATTCAGCGCCGTTGATATAAAGAGTAATTACTGCTTCGTTTGATGTTACTGTCTTGGGAACTTCAATTTTGCAGACAACTCTTCTTGTTGTGAGAGGCTGAATGTCGTCATAAGGTGAGAAACCGTCTTTATCATCATCTTCAGTTATAACTGTACCGCTATATTTGTACTTGTTCATGTATTCAACCTCAGCATAAACAAATGTTTCACCTTCTTTGCCGGATGACTGGTAGTTTGTTATTTCAAAATCAGCAACAAGGAATGTGTTGTTTGTGTCCTCAACCTCGTAATGTGAGTATCCGCTGCTTGTGTCTGAGGGAAGAACATCATCAGTATATGAAACACTCTTGAAAACAATTTTGGCTAAGTCGGGTAAATCAAGCTGTTCACCGGGGTTGAAAGCGAGTTCATTGCGTATAGTAGTGTTAAGTGTGTATTCTTTTGTGAATGTCTGATCTTTGAATGTGAGTGCAGCATTGACTGCAGCTTCTGAAGGAAGAACTGATACTACACAGTGAATTTTTACTTTTTCAAGAGGATTGATGTTTTCGTACATTGAAATGTCAGAACCGCGTTCAACAGCTACTTTAGCTGATGAATATGCTGTGCCTGATGAGCCTGTTGCAACCATTGTCATGAGATCTGAAGAACTTATTGCTGTTGCACTTTTGTTTGTCATTTCAAAAACAAAATCAACATAAACATAACCGTCTTCACAATTGTAATATATGCTTCCTGCAGGAGCAGTGAGTTTGTCTGTTGTATGTATCTTAAGAAGTGTAAGATCTGCAAAGTCAGGAATATTATAGGTTGTGTTGAGTTCAAGTGTAATATCACTTGAAGTTGCATTTGCATTAGCGTTTGCGTTTGCGTTTGCGTCAGCAGAGTTTGTTCCGGTGCTTGTGTTTGATGAACCGCAAGCACAAAGAGTGAACAGTATTGTCACTGCGAGCATGAGTGCCATGAGTTTTTTCATAATTTTTACCTCTTTTTTTATTTTTGGTATAATATTACCATTTACATTTTATCACTGCTGTTTTATAATGTCAATATCAATCGGTTGAAATTAAATATGTTTATTGTAAATAATGACGAACAAAAATTGTAAAATTCTATTGACAAACGGGAAAATGTGTTGTATAATAACCGAGCAAAAACAAAGTAGACACATTTTGTGCTCACCTTGCAGACATTATTCTCGTAAGGTCAATACCGTTCCTGAACAAAGTTCGGGTGTTATTGTATGAGTGCAGGTGTTTTACGTCTGCGCTTTGTTTATTATTTCTGGAGGTGTTTGAACATCGGTACTAAAGATACTAAGGACGTGCAGCTGAATGAGGATATCCGCGACAAGGAAATCCGTGTTGTAACTGACGACGGTGAACAGCTCGGCATTATGTCAGCATCGGATGCACTCAAAATTGCA
>JAZOUN010000086.1:0-19422 GCA_045658165.1 Acutalibacteraceae bacterium | reverse complement strand
AACGTTTCCGCTGATTGATGAATAGAAAAGAAGCGGGTCTGAAATTTTGAAAATATATGTACCGTTGCAGCGGATACTTGCATCGTAGTCAATTCCTCTTGCCTGGTCAATCATAACTCTGAAAGGAATCGGAGTCTGTGTGCCGAAGAGATTATTCATTATGTTCTTTGTGTTGAAATAATAAACTCTCTGATCTCTTCCTGCATCACCGCCGAAAGTAAATCTCTTACCTACTGTTTTGAAGGTTTCTTTAAGGCTTTCACCGAGCTTACCTATGAAAAGGCTGGGCTCTGATGAAGTATCGTATGTGAATTCACCTGCTTCTGCACAGAATTCAACAATCTTACCGTTATCAACGATAATCATACACTGACCTTCATTGACAACAATGCCTGAACCGTTTGAAATTACATTATCGTGACCCTTTGTATTTGATGAACGGGAACCGACACTCTTTCTGCCCTTTACAACAAGAGTTTCGCTGTCAAGTGAATCGCAGGTAAAAAACTCTTTCCACTGATCGGCAAGAACACCACCGATTGCGCCTATTCCTGCTTTAATAAGCCCCATACTTATTTCTCCTTTCGGTTTTTGTCATATGCAGACGATTTTTTTACATCTGCAAATAAAACTGTTTTTATTTCAATCACTCAATCCAAACATATGCACAAAGACTTTTCAACTGCCTTTGTTCGGCTGAATAAAAGTTTTACAATTCCCGTTGTTTTTATATAAAAAATAATTTATATCAGAATTCAAGACTTTCAACTTTGTCAAGAGTTTCTGTAAGTCTTGTTCTGTAATGATTTACTGTTGCTTCATCAGCATCTCTGCGGATACAACGACGAAGAAGTCGCATATATCCGATAATCTTTGCCTTATTTTCAGTATTGATTATTGCTTCTTCATCATCTGTGCCGAGATATCTTGCAAGTGAAAGACGCCAGAAACGATGTGCTGTTTCACTGCTGAATCCGAAGAATTTTTCAACACTTGCATTATCAATTTCACCGAAACCGACAAAAGCATTATACATTGAGCCAAGCTCCAGAATGGGATGACCGACAGAAAGTGTGTCCATATCTATAAGAATAGGTTCACCGTTCTGAATCATAACATTGTTTGTGTGATAATCACCGTGAATTATATAATTACTGTCGGGAACAGCTTCAATCAGACTCTTCATCTTGTGTGCATGTGCATCGTCAAGATAAGGAGCAAGAAACTCTGCCCACTCGAGTACCCATTTTTTAAAATCAGGAAGATCGCCATCTTCTGTTTTTATTGAATGAAGCTCTTTGATTGTATCAATATAATAGGCAACACTCTGAGAAAGATCGTCACAATTTGCTCTGATAAGCTTTGTTACAGATGTTGCGTTAAGAAGCTCTGTAAGGCTTCCGTAACCGTCACCGATTCGTACAATACCGTAAGGAATTGCTGTATTGACACCCAGAACAAAAGCTCTTCTTGCATTTTCACGTTCCTGCATAATTTCAGGAAGAGCATCTCTGTTAAAATACTGCTTTACGATTGTTTCGTTGTCATAACGGTAAACTGCACCGTTTGCACCCTTTGCAATAAATTCACACTCATCAAGACTGATTCTGCGGTATGTTTTTTCAACAGTCATCATTTCTGTAAAACCTGTCATTTCAAAAACACCGTAAACATCAGGTGAAACATTGATTATTGCAAGTCCAGGCTCTTCTTTGCGAAGACGAAGCATTATACGAAGCCCTGCACTTGAAATATACTCGAGTGTATCAGCATCAAGAACAGTATGCATACCCGCATGAGCTTTTCTTATCTCATTAATGCTGTTTTCAACTTCAACAGAATTTGCAGCATCAATTCTGCCGTCAAGATTTATGTATAAAATATCTTTATCAGTTCTGTAGTCTGTTCTGCTCATTTCATTTATCCTTTCAGAATACAATTGTTCTTACAATTTTATCAATTATCTGATTACAAGAATTTCCGCAAAGCCTGTCATTTCAAAAATATCCATAACCGGTTCGCTTACATTAACAAGTTCCATACTGCCCTGCACATTCATCTTCTTCTGAGCGGAAAGAACAACTCTGAGTCCGGCACTTGATATATAATCAACACCGTTGAAATCAAGAACCAAATTTTTAAGAGATTCACCCTCACCGTTGATAGCTTTTTCAAGCTCAGGAGCTGTTGTTGTGTCAAGTCTGCCTTCAACTTTAATAACTGTCACATCATTTGTATTTTCAATAGTGATATTCATAGATATATCTCCTTTATATTTTTTTAGTCATAGTAAGAATGTTTCTGCCGTTATCATAACTGTAAGAAACAGTGTCCATAGTTTTCTTTGTGATAAAAATTCCGAGACCGCCGATTTCTCTTTCTGCTGCCGAAAGAGTGATATCAGGCTCTGCTCTGTCAAGGGGATTGAACTCAACACCTTCATCAGAAACAATAAGTGTCATAAGTCTTTCATTTTCGTCAAATCCGAAGCAAAGAGAGGCATTGCCCGTGCCGTCACCGTAAGCGTAGCTTGCGATATTGACGAATATCTCCTCCACTGCAACACAGATTGCCATTGAGCTTTTCATGGGGCAATCAAAACTTTCAAGACATTCTTCTGTAAATGCCATTACTTCGGGAAGAGCATCCGTTGTTGCAGAAAAGACTTTTTCTTTCATAACTGCACTTTCTTTCGTTCTGTAATCAAAAACAAGCATTGTGATATCATCAAACTGAGGCGCATTACCTGCAAAATTATCAATATCATTTTTAAGACCTGAAAGCAAAGCTTCGGCTTTCAGTTTTTTGTTTTTATCAATGTAATTCAGCAGTCTGTCTTCACCGTAAAGAGCCTCTTTTTCATCTGTGGCTTCTGTTACACCGTCTGTATAAAGGAAGATTCGGTCTCCCTTGGTCAGTGTCATTTCGTTTGAACGGTACTTCATACCCTCCATACCTGCAAGCACGAAACCTGTACGGCTTTTCAGGTATTCACATTTACCGTCCGCATGAACGAGAATCGGAGGATTATGACCTGCATTTGCAAAGCTGAGCTTACCGGTTGCAAGGTCTATTTTGCCCATCCATGCTGTAACAAACATACCTGACTCATTATTTTCACAAAGCTTTTCGTTGGCTAAAGTGAAAATTTCATCAACGGAAAGTCCTCTCTCGGCAAGGTCTCTGATAATGGTCTTTGCAGTCATCATAAACATAGCTGCAGGTATTCCCTTACCCGAAACGTCGGCAGCAAGGAAGAGTACGGTATTATCGTCAAGAGTATAGAAATCATAGAAATCTCCGCCGACTTCTTTTGCCGCTATCATCTGAGCAAATATACCGTAATTTCCGGTGTCGGGGAAATCTGAGGGCAGAGCTGAATGCTGAATCTGTTTTGCATATTCAAGTTCCTTATCAATTCTTGCAGCTGCCTCGCCGATGTATCTTTTAAGAGTTGAAACAGTTGAGTTGATGTCATCAGAAAGTGATGAAAATTCTGCATTTGAACGGACATCTACTTTTACATTGAGATTACCGCCTGTAATTTCAGAAAGAGTGCCATTGATTTTCTGCAGATTATTGATAATGACCTTTTTTATCAGGAAATAAATAAAGATAAACAATACCGCAAATATCAGAATCAGCATAAAGATGCTTGTATAAAGCGATGCATCACGCATAAGCATAGCTTCGGCAAAGGGCATTGCAGCAATTATGCAATAGCCCTCAACAAATGTGAAAACATAAATATATTCTTCACTGTAATCTGTTTTTTTATTGATTATATTTGTCTTATAAAGCTTTGAAGCCGTTTTTCCCTGAAGCATCACTTCATCAGGTTCAATTCCGATTACCGATATGTGTTCACCGTTCATATCGGTATGTGTCACAAGGTTGAAATTCTCATCACAGACAGCAACAAATCCTGTGCTTCCCACGTGACGGTTTTTTGTTACATCAACAACGAAATCATTAAGTGTATCGTGAAACTGATTTGCATTGTACCCAACCTGAATGAATCCGCCGTCTTCAAGACTGACACCTGCATACTTTCGCATTGTCACACCGTCAACACCCTGCGGACAATACAACTGAACAAACTCTTTCTGTTCACCTGTCAGCACCATAAATTCCTTTGACTGTTCGGTATCATTCATATTGAATGTATCTGTAAGCGATTCGTCGGTTGATGCTTTGATTGTGCCGTCTGAAGAAACAATGTTGATTTCGGCAACATTGTATTTTTCTGCGAGACCGTCAAGATCAATCTCACTATTCTGCACATACTCCGAACGGATATCTGCTGTTATTCCGAGAAGGTTTTCGTCAGATTTGCCTCTTACATCTGCAATAACATCGGTCATTGCGGAAGTAAAAACTTCACGTGTTTCGATCTCTGCCATTCCGCTCTGAAGGAAATATGTAAATGTGCTTGTCACCACACATGCAATAACAATCAGAATAAGAAGTTTGCGCTGGAATGTCTGTGAAATACGTTCATTTTTCCTGCCGAATTTTCTTTCTTCATGATTGAGCAAAGAAACTGTAAGAAGAGAAATTCCCACAGCAGCTGAATTGCCTATAATCATAGGAAGTGTTGCTGCTTTTACAAACTCAAATGCATAAGCGGAGTCTGACATATTTGTAAAGAAAATCATCAGCATATGAAGCACTTCACATACAACTGTTATGAACACACCATAGCTCCATGTCGGTTTCTTGTTATCAAACATAAAACGACGCAGCACTGCGGCAATCACACCGGCAAGCATTGTTGAAAGCGTACAGGCTATTCTTGTGTATTCTCCCGCACCCCAGAAAACTGAAAAGAATCGGTACAATCCGCCTATAATACCTGAAATAATACCTGCAGGTGCACCGAAAATCAGTCCTGCACAAAGCGGAGCCGCATCACGCACATTGGCAACAGTACCGAGAATTTCCACACCGTAACCTGATGCAAAGGCAGACAATCCGCCAAAAACAACACCGATGATTATCTGCTTGGAAAAATAATTAAGATTTTTAAACTTTGTTTTTTTATCAAGCAGATAAAAAACAATTACAAAAACACAATTTAATAAAATCGGAACTAAAAGCTTCATTGCTTTCCTCCTTTAATTGAATAACAGACTGCCGAGCATTTGCAATAAATCCCATGTAACACTACCGACAATATCAAGGAAAATAATAATAACAAGATACAAAGCAACACTGCCTTTGCTTATTGCATTACGGGATATATTAAGGTAAAAGTTAAAATGTCCCTTAAAATTAGTTTCACGGTTTTGCTGCCACTGGTATGTAACAATGCCTTCACCGTCAAACCCTGCAGGAAGAAAGTTTTCATAAAGCTCTTCTTCAAGTCTTCTGATTCTGTAACACGCCATATCATTGATTGCATAATCATCCGCTATTGAAATTGTAATAACTGCTTTTTTGAGCTTTTGTCTGTGAAAAGCTCCCACACTGTTGATTTCCTTTGGAAGAAGTCTTGCTTCATTTATTCTTACGGAATAACCGTAGCTTTCTGAAATAATAGGTGACATAAGCAGATCACGTGTTTTTGAAAAAACACTGCCGACCTTTGAATGCTGTCTGAAAACCTCTGTTATAGATTTATGCGGTATACGGAACATAAAATATGCTTCATCATTATCGAGATATTCCGAAAGCTCCTCAAAAGATACTTTGAGCAGTGTACCTTTTGCAACAGGTTTTACATTATATCCGACAGCTGATATATGAACTATATCTACTGTCTTACCGTTATATGCAATTTCTGATGTGGCTTTGTTCTTTTTATAATCAATCACGCACATACTACTGAAAATTGCTCTTGAAAGATTTTCATCGCTGAATTTAAGCGAAATATCATCAATTTCATTCTGCTCTACAGAAAAAGGAAAATACATACTCATAGACATTGTGGACTTGATTCCTCTTATATGTATTGCAACATCTATATAGCTTTTTCCTTTTGGATTAAACCAGTTATTAAGATAAACTGAGCTTGTGTCGTCACCGTCCACCCAAAACGCCCAGCCGTCATCTGCAAAAAATTTATTTTTCTTACTCATTATTATCTCTTCTTTCCGTGAAAATGCTGATTTTACACAACTTTAAAAGTCTGATTCCGAAAATAGCACTCTCTGACTGCCATGTATTTATTGTATCACAAAACACCATAAATAGGCAAATATTTTATTTTTTATACTTTATAACTTTCATCAGATTCAGTTTTTATTGCGTACAGCAAAATGTATATTCGTAATCATACCCTACGAATGTTATTGTCTGTTCCGTCTTATCAATTTTTATATCTGTGATTTCAACAGGAAGTTTCTGACGCAATATTAAAAAACGGTCATCATCAATTGCATACTTTTCATCTATGACAACAGACAACATTGTTCCCTCTGCTTTTGCATATCCCCCTGCCCAGCTGCTGCGATCATCGGCTGTGATACCGAAAGTTTTAGGACCGTCACCCACATCCCATGTCGGATCGCAATAATAATATTTACCGTCTATTTCAGCAACCGACCACATATGAGCACCTGAACCGCCCTGATGCAGTACTGTTCCGCTTGTTAAATCAGCCTGCGTATAAAGAAACATCAGAGCTTGTGTAAGATTTGTGCAGATACCTGTTTTATTTACCAACACATTATAGGATGATTCCCTTAAATTATACTCGGCTTTGTCCATAGTTTCGTATGCGTCGCCCAATATCTCATAATCATAGCCTGCATTACGGATCATTTCATAATACAAAAGTATTGCTTTCATTGCTTCGCTGTCATTTTTGTCAATCACAGACAGATACTCTTCTGCTGTTTGAGTAAAATCCGCAACTGCTTTCTGAAATTCATCCTGAGAAACAAAAAAGTCCCATGTAACCCTGCCGGTTTCCTCATTATAAGCTGTCATTTCATTATAATCAGCAAACGCTGAAAACAACGGACAAGTACAGTTTATTACATATCCCATATCATTCAGAAAACGGTATTTATCTGAACTGATAACGATTTCTGCGCTGTTTTCGTAATTCAGAAAAGCTTTGATAACACTCATTGCCGCATCTGTAACATCTTTCCCCACATTATCTTTTATCATGGGAGATATTTTCAGATAATCAACTCTATAGTTATTGTTTGTCTTAGTTGTTTCAATCTGTTCTGAAACCGAGGAGTGTTTATTCACATCCGTCTCTGCAGGTCCAGAAATATCTGCAGAGCAACCTCCGGCAATTACACATATCAGCAAAACAGAAACTAAACCTGCTATCTTTTTTCTGAATTTCATAAAACTGCTCCTTTATATGCTTTATCTTCACAAACACACAAATACTTACAAAAAAAATCGGAATTTATGTTTCTTATTATTATTTTACTACAGAAAAAAAACAAATACAATATTTTGAATCATTAAAAGAAAAAAAGGTTACTGCAAAGTAACCTTTTTCCGTATCAGATCATCTGTCATACTCTGTAAACATTATCTGACAGTTATTTTCATTAATACCTGTTGCATTTACATATGTCTGAGAATCTGCTTTAAGACCTGCTATTCTGACACGGCGTGTGATGTTTCCGTTGAGATAACCGTCAGTTTTTTCCTTGTAATAAATATATATATCCGATGTTATATCCTCACCTGAAATATTTTTTACAGAAATTGAGCCTTCGGTGACACTCACCTCATATTTATCATCATGCATAACAGGTGTTTCCGCAAAATCAACAACATTTTCTGTTTTCCAGCCTGTATAAATTGCTTCGGAATTGAATCCTGAAGACTCATTACACATAAGCAACACTTTTGTACCGCGCAACAAAACAGAAGCATTGAAGCTGAAAGAGTTTTCTTTTGTTTTTACGGTAAGAAGTGCATATTCAACATCAGTATCAGATATATTTTCTGCTACGACAGCAAGTTTTCCGTCATATTCAAAGATTTTTGTAATTTTAAGCCATCCGTCAACAGTAAGATCAGATTCTGACAGTGCAACTGTTGTTTCCTGCGAATCAGCTTCTGTTTTTCCGGAATTACTGTCTGAAAACAGAACTGCCGTAACAACTGCAGCTACAATAAGAATTACCACCACTGCCGCTATAATTATTTTTTTCATATAAACACCTGTTTTTCAAGAAACGGAGTCCGCTTCACCTGCCGCAGACTCCGTTCTGTTGTTAAGTATTGATTTTTACCCCGTTATGTTGTAATTCCAAACAGAGCAAAAACTGATCTGAGAATTTCAAGCAGTTTTCTGAACATACCTTTTATTACATCAACAAACGACTCTTCTGAATCTTCTTCATCCGGTTCGTCTGACGGAGTATTTTCAGTAGTTTCTTCTTCAACGGGTTTTTCAACTGTTACGGTAACAGATACAGCCTTTGAATAGTCTGTGTAACCGTTTGAATAAGCACCCGAAATTAAATAGGTATAAGTACCTTCATCTTCGGCTGTTACGGTTACTGTCCATTCAATTATATTTTCACCATCAACAGGAGATGCTGTGTACTCAACATTCGCAGGATCTATCGGATTTCCGTTTTCATCGGTAATAACAAGAGAATCCACGTCTGCAGATGTGTTAAGTTTTATTGTTACAACACCTTTACCGTTTGCATCAGTTACAACTTCGGGCTGTGCTGTCTGCTCAATATCAAGAGCAGCAGTTCGCATTCTCATAAGAGAGTATGCTGCACGCGGAGTTTCTTCTGTAGCGGCAAGAGTTACAACATCATCTTCTATCGGTGTGGGAATTCGGAAATATCCCTTTCCGCCGTACTGAGAGAATGTCCATTTCATATTTGTAACGGAAAGAACACTGCCCTCATCACCTGTATTCTGAATAACGACAGTTCCGGTAGTGTAATAATTATTGCCGTCTGCTCCGGTAACCTGTCTCCAGGTAAGTTTACCGTCGTTGGGAAGAATTGAGTTGAATGAATAATACGTATCCGTTGCGGAATTTATTCTGATTTCTGTAGTCTTTGAGTCATACGAAACAGTAAACGCAGGTTTTCCGCAGGCAAGCTTCGTACCAATCTGAATATCTGTGGGAACTGCAGTTGCCCAGATTTCAAAAGCAACAGCCTGATCTTTTGCAAGATACAATTCATTATTCGGACCTGCATTTTTATAAATACCCAAGTCATTGTCAAGAGCAGCAATACCGTCTATAAAGATTATACCCTGTTTATCAGTTTCGGACAATGAGTCCGCACCGATAAGCATATCTTTGAGTTCAAGATAGCTGGGATAAAGTTCATCATCAGTTGCATATGAATCTTTTACTTCTTTATCGGCAATGCTGTCTCCCTCACCTGCAGGTGAATATATTTTTATTGCATCAAGATACAGTCTGTAATATTTTGTTCCGTCTGTTGCAGTGGATGAATGACCGAATCCGCTTGTGAATGTGGGCGTTATTGTTACGCTGTAATTGCCGTATTCAAGATCAGTTACTTTTATAACAGGAATCTGATACAGTTTTTCTGTAGTTTCGCCGTCTGCAAGGAACCAACCGTAAGCATACGCATAAGCAGGGTTATCTGTTTCATTTTCAGTAACATCACCGTTTGCATCATAATAATGAGCAACATCGGTAATTGCACCGTTTTCATCATAATATCTTTCAGAAACAGTACATATACCCGTGTCAGTTCTGAACATCGGTGTCGCTGTCTCCTCAAGAGTGGGATTACCCTGTGCGTCAGCATAAACTCTGCCGTAATTGTAGCCGTAGAATGTATCAACAATATTTGAACGGACAATATTGCCTGCCGCATCTTTGACAACCACTGTGTATACACCGGTTGTTGAGTCAGTTATGCTTATAAGGTCAAAACCTGTACCGGTAAATGTGAAATCAACTGTCGGCCATGCAGCACCGCTGCCGCCGCTGTACTTTGAATTGGGATTATTCTTTGTACTGACATCAACATAGTGAATCGATTCACCGCTGTACTGAGCAAATGAAGAATAATTTGTTTCATAGCCGTAGGGGTTTGCTTCACTGTCTGTAAGGTCAGCTGTCTGTCTGAGAGTTGTGGGCTGAGAACCGTCGGTCTGCCATATACCGTATTTGTTACTGCTGTTATTATATCCATCAGGCACTTTACCATTGGTATATGTCAAGGTATCGAATGTATCTTCATAATAAATTGCAGATGCAGGAACAAATGTTGTTCTTTCAATCTGATAGTACACAACATCATCAGCATAAGTCGGGTCACCGGTGATTTTTGCACACACATAGAAGTGTTCTGCCTCACTCATATTCATTGATTGCAGGTCATAACTTACCTTACCGTCCTTATTAATCGTACAGGTACCGTATTTCATACCGTCAACCGTATAAGTAACACCCGGTTCAAAAGGTACTTCAATTTCGGGCAATTCAAATGTATATGTACTTCCTACCTCTTCATTTACGGCACAAAGTCCGAGATATTCAACTGTTACATTATTATCGAGAGCTACCTGAGAAAGGTTGTTATTTTCTGTAATATCATATTCAACGGGAAGACCGTAATCGAGAGTAAGAGTCTGGTCAATGATTCTTACCTCTTCTGATGTTTCTGAAAGGTTGAATGACATAAAACAGTTTGAGTCTGATGCACCTCTTTCAAGGTAGAAGAAGTTAAGAGTATGAACCTGACCGTCAGTAATTACTTCATGAAGCTTGTTAAGAGCAGCAACTGTATCTGCATTATAGTTTGCTGCATCGGGGTGATTTTCAACAATCTTGTTGTATGAATATGTGCATTCATACTCACCGCCTTTGAGCTGAGCATCTGTAACATCCATTGCAAACTGATAATTGATTGTACAGTTTGTAAAGTTGATTGTTACCCCTCGTGCACCGTGAAGACCGCCGTTATCAAGTACAAGAACACCGTCGATGTAAACAAGAACGTCGTCATCACCTGAGAAGTTGAACACAACGTCATCACCGTTTGCATGTTTACCGCCCTTGGGAATATAGAAGTTATGCTCAAAGGTGAAGCCGTAGTGATAAATTGCGTTTTCATTTTCAAGGTCTGTTGTACCCTGTTTATAGTTAAAGGGGAAGAAACCTGAACCTGAATTGGGACCTTTAGCTTCCCAATATTTTACCTCATTCAGCTGCATATCAACTGTCTGATTTTCGTCATCAAAATCAGCCTGAACAAGATGAGTTGTATCGCTGCTGTCGAAGTAATAAGTATTTACGCCATATTCGTCTGTACTGATAAATATGGGGAACTCTGCATCCCAGTAATATTTTGCGAACTGACCTGTTGTGGCAGTTGTAACATTACCGTCTGCATCAAGATTTTCACGGGTGAACATATCGGGGAAATAAACGCTTATTCCCTCGAGATACGGGAGGTCTATCGCTGTCCAGGTGTTTGTTTCGCTGGTAACAAGACCGTACTTGTATATGCCTACATCAGTAGGCTCTGAACCGTCCGCGTAATCATGACCGTCATTTGAATAGGAAAGAGGACCTGAGTATGCTGAGTGTGATACAACAACTCCGTTTTCGAGTGTCGCGCTTGCAAGTCCCTGCACGGATGCACCGTTGTATACATCGTGCATATTACCGTTTCCGTAATCTACTGAGGGGTCATTTTCGCCTCGAGTGTTATCCTTGGTGTAGACATTCCAGAGTGTCATAACCGGATTGTCATTGTAAATATACTGAGGATAATCCTGATTTGTTGATGCGTTTATATTTCCTGCAGGATGATTTGCATAAGGAATTCCGGTAAACTGCAGTGTGTATATTGCCGCATAAATGCTTGCAACCTCATCGAGTGCCCTGTCTGCATAACCGGGTCCCCATGCACGTGTATCATATCCGATAATATCCTTAATCTGTCTTACAAGATTGCTGTCGGCAAGGATTGCATTCTTCATTGTACGGATAGAAATATCATTCATAAGCATACCACCGTCTGAATAGTCGGGAGTATCACCTGTATTGTTGTAACCGTATTTGAAGAGTGTACCGTCAATTTTCTTGATATCCATTTTAAGAGCTGCAATTGCATCTTTTATTGCTTTTGTTGCAGCTTTATAATCCGCATCGGTTGAAGACGGGTTGGAATAAACACTTACACCGTTTTCAAGCTGACGGAGAAGATTTTCAAAACTTTCTCTTGTGTAAAGAGAATAATTTTCCTCAATACCTGCAAGAAGTGCCTCATAAAGCTCAACTTTTGCCACTGATGACTTATATGGTTTTGAATAAAGCGATAAATCAGATAATTCAGTCGGCGGATTGTAAAATTCAAAATATTCCCATTTACGAGAGATATAAATCGGATATCCGAGATCACTGTTGTAAATCTGAACAGTGCCGTCTGCATTAGCCTTGACAGTAAAGAGGTGAGGTGTTGTATCAAGCATCAGCATCCATCCGTTGTTCCACAGATATTCCTTTGTCTGCTTGTTCTGAATGTAATACTGATTTCCGCCCTGATGAATAAATGTGAATACATTTGCATCAGTTGTGGTGATACTTTCGTATGCGTGGGGATAATTTGTATCATCCTGTTCCGGATTGAGGTCAATTGCCGTCATTGCCCATGCGTCAAAAACAGTGCCGTTCATAATATGATCTCCGCGGCTGATTATGTAATCACCGTTTTTGAGAACACCGTCTGTAATTGATGAATCTGCAAAATAAGGCTGGAACGGTGCAGTTTCATCAACATCGGAAGGATAATCCGGATCAGAAGGAGCTGCTTCTACAGGTGCTGAATAAAGCCAGAGATCAAGATTGCTATCTGTTGACGGTACAACAAAGAATGTATCATGCCACGGACATCCTATATAATACGGTGTACCTGTAACCTGAGAGCTGATACGGACTGAACCGTTATCATTTACACTCACGGTGAATAGCTGCGGCTCATTCTTAAGAGTAAAAATCTTACCACCGTTATCGTAATATGTTACATAGAGATATTGTCCTGTGCTTTTACTCTTTATGTAATATTCATTTCCGCCCTGATGGATAAATTCAAATGTGGCGTCTACCGTTGTTTTAAAGCTGTTGTAAAAATAACCTGAACCTGACGGTGCCCACTCGACAACACTGATGCTCTCTTTTGCTGTTGTCATAGCCCATGCATCATATACTTCTTCAGACATCAGATATGATCCGAAATTGAGTGCATAAAAACCGTCTTCAACACAACCGTTCGTTACAGACTGTGAGGGAAGATAAATTTCAAAATAGTCGCGTGCAGGTGTTTCTTCGGTATTACCTGAATCACCTGTATTTCCTGAATCGCCTGTGCTGTCTGAACTTTCACCGGGAGGTGTAAGATTGTTGATATGATATTTTACAACTTCAAAATCATCATAAAGAGTCGGCTCGTATTTTGCCTCATTCTGTCTGATAACTTCATGAAGTTCATCGGTAAGTCTTATGCCTGATTCGCTTACACTTGTTACTGTAACACCCTGAGTTGAAAAGCTTGTTTCATCGTCTGTTGCCGTTGCGGTAACGTTAATTGTGCCCTCTTCATCAGTTGTTCTGAGAATTACAAGAGCTTTACCGTTGAACATCTGAATTTCAGCCTCTGAATCTGAAATGATTACAGATTTCTGCTGAAATTTTTCTGTTGTTGCAGGGTTACCGTTATCGACACCTATGATTTTTGCGTATCTTGCAGAAGAATCGTCAACCTTGACACGGAGAGTACCGTTGTAATCGTTCATGAAGTTGCCGTCGGCATCCCTTGCTTCATATTCAACATAAATATAGTCTGTTCCGTCTGCAACAAAAGTAGTTCTGTTGTCCCATACAGTAGAGGCAACCTGAGTTGCAGTACCTGTAACAGATGCTGTTGAACCGACTGTTTCTGTGATTTCATTGTTGTTTTCATCGTATGCTTTTACAGAAAGAGTTCCCTCTTCATATTTCACATGGAACTGTGCATAGAAATCTGCACCCAATTTATTGTAGAACTGCTCTGCAGTACATTTTGAATAATCCACAACAGTTTCCTGCCATGTTTTGTATGTATATCTGCCACCGTCTGATGCAACATCTGTTGAAGTTGCAGTTGCAATAACTTTGCCGTTGAGAAGAAGCTCAATCTTTGCAGCATTACTGTAAACAGCAACGGGAACATAACCGTTTGTAAGACTCAACTTATCTCTGTTCCATGAACCGGGAACGAGGTGAAGTGTTGTGCTTTCTTCATTCCACCAGCTTCTGTAAAGGTAGTAAGAATCCTTTTCAAAACCTGCTGTATCAACAACACCGAAGTATGATGAATTGGGAACAACGCTCTGATTTGCCTCATAAGAATCATTCCAGGGGGTAGGTTCACCGATATAGTCAAAGCCTGTCCAGATAAATTCACCTGAGAACCAGTCGTTTGTTATTGTATAATACCATGCTTCTGCAGCTTCGTTACCCCAGCTGACAGCATTTGTATCATAAGCTGTACACTGCATTGTTGCTTCATCCACGCCCATAGTGTAATAAACACCGCGGCTTGTGATTGCCGACGCAGCTTCTGTTGCAACAAAGGGCTTGCCTGACCTTGAATCAGTATCATCATTCATGACATATGCCCAGCCGTCGGGATTGTAGTTACCGCCGATGACATCCATTTTGTCATCGAGCATTTTTGTTGTTTCATCACCGAAAGGTCTGTTGTTGCCGTAAAATACGGCTCTTGTTGTGTCAAGAGTGTCACAGATTTTAAGGATTGAATTTGCAATTGATTCATAATTTGCGGTTGATTCGCCATCTGTTATGTTGCAAAGCTCATTGCCCACATCCCATGCGATAACACTGGGGTCGTGCTCATCACGGAGAATTGCATGTTCAACAACGTACTGGAACCATTTCTGTCCCTTGGCACCGATTGCTGTGTTGTCTGCAGAAATATTTTCGTTAAAGAACTTACTGAAATCGTTTTCGTTGTAGCTCTTCGAAGCATCCCAGCCGTCAAAGAATTCTACAACAACGAGCATACCAAGCTCATTACAGATTTCAACAAGTGTTTTTGATGAAGGATTGTGTGATGTACGGATTGCATTACAGCCCATTTCCTTGAGTGTTGCAATCTGACGGTAAATTGCCTCGTACTCCTGCGCACCACCGAGAGCACCCTGGTCGTTATGAAGACAGACACCCTTGAGCTTTACAGACTCGTGATTGAGCAAAAAGCCGCCGTCTGCAGTCCATTCCATACAACGGAAGCCGAATGTTGTATGATATTCATCAATAATTTCACCTGTTTTGTCTTTGACAACGGTACACAGCTTGTAGAGTGTGGGGTTTTCAATTGACCATTCAACAGGATTGAAAACCTCAGGAGTCAGCGTTATTTCTTTTTCCGTTTCCGCAGGTATGGTAATGGGAGCTGATATTACAGTTTCACTTACGGGATTGTGGTTATCGTCAAGAACAGATGCTTCAACGGTGACAATCTTTGAAATTGCAGTATCGTTATGCATTTTGATTTTTGCCTCAACATGAGCACCACCCTGTGTGGTGTGAAGGTCGGGAGTTGTGACACGGGGACCGTAAAGTGCAACGTGTACGGGACCTGCAATTGAAAGGGTTAGGTCTCTGTAAATACCCGAACCTGAATACCAACGGCTGTTGGGAAGATCATTGACAACTTTGACAGCAATAAGATTCTTGGCTGTATTTGAACAGATAAGATAATCTGAAATTTCAAAAGAAAAGCTGTTGTAGCCGTAGTGATTTTCACCCACATACTGACCGTTTACGTATACATATGTATGCTGATATGCGCCGTCAAAATTAAGGAATACACGGTCGCCTGTATAAAATTCATAAAGATTGAACCATTTTCTGTACCAGCCTGTACCGCCGGGCAGATGACCTGTTTCAGCCTCTGTACCGTCGATTGTGAATTCCTGACTCATGGTAAAATCGTGAGGAAGATCAACAGTCTCCCAGTCAGAATCATCAAAACCTTTCAGATATGCCGAATCATCATCAATCATACTGAAATTCCATTCTTTATTAAAGTCGAGTTCCACTCGTGTGTCTTTGTAACTTTGCTCATGACCTGCCATAGCTGAGGCAGTGATAGATTGCACAAGTGAACTCCAACCTTCATTGCAGATGCTTGTTGCAATCATTATCATACAAATCACAAATGACAGAACTTTCTTTATAATCTTCATACGGTTACCTCCGTAACATAAAATGAATATCTTTTCACAATAATTATAATATATATAAATGTCAATGTCAAACAATAATCATACAAATTTAACAGATTTCCTGAACTTTTTTTCATCCCCCTCTTTTTTCCAAATAAAAAAAATCCCTGTTCTTTTTTCAGAACAAGGACTTTTACGGTACGTTATAAATCAAATTCTGCAATAATGGGAAGATGGTCAGAAAAAACTTCCGTTACCGTTTCTGCTTTCAGACAATCAATTCCTCTGTAAAACATATAATCAATTTTTACTTCAGGTTTATCCGACGGATATGTTTTAACATCGGGATTTACTGATTTAAACTGAGTGTCTTTGAGTCTTTCACGCAGCGGCTCAAACACCTTATCGTCGGGTTCGGTGTTAAAATCACCCATAAGGATAACGGGAATATCAATTTCATCCAGCAATTCACTCAGTTTTTTTACTGCGTTCTTTCTTTCGCCCTTTGCAAGTCCCATATGGGTAACAAGAAAACATATGTCTTTACCGTCAACATCCGCAACGGCTTTTATAATACATCTTGTTTCATAGGATGCTTTTTCAAATTTAAAAAAAGGATCGGGAATTCTGATTGTCTCTGCTGATTTTATGGGATAACGGCTGAGAAATGCATTGCCGTAGGGAGAAGTCTTTTTTACCTTTATTGCTTCACCGAAATAACGGTTAATGCCGAGTTTATCAGCGAGAATGTTTGTCTGATCGGTGTAATCTTTAACGGGACCTGCTCCTCTGACTTCATTGAGTCCGCATACATCAGCTTCATATTTTTTTATTGCACCGGCAAACAGATCAAAATCAATCACACGGTTTTTATAATCAAGACAATGCTGAATGTTAAATGTCATTACTTTCATTGGTATTCCCCTGCTTTACTGCATTTTTTTATAATAATACTCCTGTAAATATACAATGTCAACACCATGCAAATTTCCATTTTTTATAATTTTAAAAAAACGATTTGCTTTTTTTGTTTGTTATGTTATAATAAATTTATTAATAATTTGCGAGGTATCTTATGAAACGGATTATTGCATTTTTCATTCTCACATTAATGATTTTTTCATTATGCGCATGTGAAAAGAAAGACGAAATTCCTGAAACAACCCATCATGAACATCAGGTAACAGAAGAAACATTGCCCGAAGGCAAAGTTGCAGGTCAGATTTATGCTGTTTTCGGCAATGAATCAGATTGCTCTACTGAATTTATATGCAACGAAAAAGTAACTCCCTCAAGAATCTGCGCAGGACTCACAGGCTGGACAGGTCTGAAATTCAGAACTTCCGTAACAGTTGATGAAGAAAATAAAAAAATCACCATAGAGTGGCTGGAAGATTCATCTTTCTTCTCAGGCACTGCACCTGAAACACAAAAAGAACCTTTCATCTTTGAAAACGCAGAAACATTAAGATTATTTATGCTTAACAGTCTTACAAAAAGTATAGAAGCAAATCTCGGCGAATACGAAATTTTCTTCTCAGTAACAGGCAAAGACATTTCAGATTTCGGTTTGAACGGCGTATCGGCAGATACACCTTTTACAACAAAATAAAAAAAAGGGATGAATCTTATGAAACTTCGAAAATCCAAACTTCTGGCATTGTTCATGTGTGTTGTTATTATTTTTTCAACATGCAGTTTTGCAATTACGGCAAATGCCGCCTCCTGGTCGTATCTTGTATATCAGGACGGTTCTCTGTCTCTGAAAGTATACAAAGATACTGCATCAGAAATAGACTTATCGCAGATTAACAATTCAGAGCTGTATATAGGTATAGAAACTGAAGCTTTTGCCGAATGTAAAAACCTTAAAGTCATAAACATTCCCGAAAACTTCTATCAGATAAAAGAATATGCCGTAGGATACATCAGAAACGGCAGCAGCCTTACAAAAGTAAGCGATTTCACAATCAAAGCAAAAACAAATTCTGCAGGTCATGAATATGCCGTTGCAAACGGCTTTAAATTCATTTCAACCGGAACAGCATCTGTAAATTCAGAACACACTATTGTTCCCGACGCAAACGGTTATTGCGAAAGCGGATTGAAAAAGTATTCAAAACTGTCAAAATCAGAAATTGCACAGCTTGTAAAAGATCCCTACGTATCTAATCCTGACAGTCCGTATATAACTGTTCCGTCAGTATCTGCACCTTACACATTGGGCAGTATAAGAACAGAAATCATCAACAGCGGTATTACACGTTTCAATGCATACCGCAGACTTGCAGGTCTTGATTCTGTGTCTCTCAGCTCTGATTATAACACAAAAGCTCAGACTGCAGCTGTTGTAAATGCCGCAAACAATACAATGACTCACTTCCCTTCCCGGCCTGCTAATATGGCTCAGGATATGTATGAAACAGGATACGCAGCAGCAGGACAGAGCAATCTTGCATGTTATCTCGGCTATACAACAAAATCAGGTCCTCTTGCTTTTTCCGTTGACTTATGGATGGACGACAGTGATGCTTACAACATTGCTGTTCTCGGTCATCGCAGATGGTTCCTTAACCCCGCAATGGGTAAAACCGGTTTCGGCTGTGCAAATTACAATTCTTATGTTCATACAACTGCATATGCATTCGACAACAGCACAACTGTTACAGATTATGACTTTATAAGCTGGCCCCCCTCAGGAAATGTTCCGAACAATACAGCGTTCTTCTCTCCTGCACATGCATGGAGCGTATCATTGAACCCTGCAAAAATAAACACATGGGACTATTCTGCTGTTACGGTGGAACTCACCCGTGAAAGTGACGGAAGAAAATGGATTTTTGACAACGTCAACAATTCATCAGGCGGTTTCTTCAATGTTGACACAAACGGTTACGGCGTAAGCAACTGTATTATTTTCAGACCTGAAAATATCAGCAATTACGAAGGTGTTTACACAGTTAAAATCAACGGTCTTAAATCACTGACAGGCAACAAAACAACATCAATGTCTTTCAGAGTTGACTTCTTTGACACAAACAACATCTCAGAAACAACAACAGCAGCACCCACTACTGCACCTACAACTGTACCGACTACAGCTCCTACTACTGCACCTACAACTGTACCGACTACAGCTCCTACTACTGCACCTACAACTGTACCGACTACAGTTCCTACTACTGCACCTACAACTGTACCGACTACAGTTCCTACTACTGCACCTACAACTGTACCGACTACAGCTCCCACTAC
>JAZOUN010000085.1:0-1910 GCA_045658165.1 Acutalibacteraceae bacterium | reverse complement strand
GCTTCGTCGTCAGCTTCAACTGTGTGAAGACCTTCGCCGATTCTGCCGCAGTAGCCACCCTGTGCTGTATCATACTTGAGAAGCTGAGCAAGCATTGAGGGCTTTGTAAGATCGTTGATAGCAACAACATCGTAACCTTCTGCACCGAACATCTGACGGAATGCAAGACGGCCGATTCTGCCGAAACCGTTAATAGCAACTTTAACTGACATTTATAATTTCCTCCAATTTTAATGGCTTAAGCCATTTGTTATTTTTTGCTTTATTATTTTAACTCAAATTGGATAAATATTCAAGTCTTTTGTTAAAAAATTAACCATATTTTTGTATATTTGTCTAACTCACACAAAAACAACAGATAAGTGCTTGCATATAATCGCAATATCAATAATATATGATTCGTATATTTTACGGGTTTATTACATTTTGCGGATTACCGTTTATGAATGCAGATATATTTTCTTTAAGAATTCCTGCAAGTCTTTCTCTTGTTTCAAATGCTGCCCATGCAATATGAGGGGTGATAAAACAATTCTTTGCACTCAGAAGAGGGTTGTCTGCAGCAGGCGGTTCAGTTGAAAGAACATCAAGTCCTGCTCCGGCGAGTTTGCTGCTGTTGAGTGCATCGGCAAGTGCCTTTTCGTTGACAACAGTACCTCTTGATGTGTTGATGAAATACGCACCGTCTTTCATTTTTGCAATGAAATCGTCATTTACAATCCCTTCTGTTTCGGGAGTGAGAGGGCAGTGCATTGAAACTATATCCGAACAGCTGAGCATTTCATCGAGAGGTAACAGTTTTATATGATCAGGTTCGTCACCGTGTATTCTGTGTGTATATGCAACTATATTCATACCGAATGCTTTTGCTTTTTCCGCAACGGCTCTGCCTATTTTTCCGAGTCCGAAAATACCCAGTGTCTTGCCTGTAAGTTCGGTAAGGGGAGCTTTCCAGTAACAAAAATCTTCACAGGCACTCCATTCTCCAGCTTTTACGGATTGTGAATGAAGTCCTACATTCATTGCAAGTTCAAGTATAAAAGACAATACAAGCTGTGAAACAGCATCTGTTGAGTATGAAGGAATGTTGGAAACAGGAATTCCTTTTTCTTTGAGGTAAACGTAATCTACAATATTGTAGCCGGTAGACATCAGGGCTATGAATTTAAGATTAGGCAGACAATCAATGATTTCTTTTGTAATCGGTGTTTTGTTTGTTATAACAATATCAGCATCTGCAGCTCTTTCTATTATTTTATCTGCAGGTGTTCTGTCATAAACAGTAATGTCACCGAAGTTATTCATAAAATCCCATGAAAGGTCACCGGGGTTTGTTGTATATGCATCAAGCATGACAATTTTCATAATAAAACCACCTTAATCAATAATCTGAAAATATTATAGCACAAACTATTGAAGTTTTCCATTTTTTTTGGTAAAATATTTCTTGATTTATTAATACACTTTATCGGTGATTTGTTTGAGTAAGAAAAAAATGATGCGAAAACTGCTTCTTCTTGCGGCTTTGCTTAGTTTTATACTCTGCATAGTGCTTGTAGTGTGGTTTTTTGTTTCCGAAATAAATTTTCTTGAAGAAAAATACTGGCAATACATAGACTGGCTTGCATCCATTGAAAACAGAGTTGCCGCTATTGACAATAAATGGCTGATTGTGCTTGTTGTTGAACTGTTGTATTTTATACTTACGGCTTTTCCTGTTTTTCCGATATCGATTCTGTGTGTGGCGTCGGCAATGGTCTTTAATTTTGCTCAGTCTGTTGTAATCAATATTGTCGGACTTGCGATTCTGTTCTCTGTAAGGTATTCAACCGGAATGAGTGCAGGCGGAGGCAGTGCGCAGTGGCTTGTACGCAGAAATAAAGGTGTAAGAAAACTTATAGAAGATGAGG
>JAZOUN010000084.1:0-2464 GCA_045658165.1 Acutalibacteraceae bacterium | reverse complement strand
TTCGGTAATTGTAGCGTGAATATTCTGAATAGCATCATTAAGCTGCTCAGAAAGGTCTGCATCCTCGTATGGCATACAAGTAGGTGTCGGACCAAACGGGCCGCTTACAGTTTTGATTTCACCAAGTATCATATCGGGATTATCTACGAAATACTGATTAACTGTAATTCCGTTTTCAAGCTCTCCAAGATGCACCCACTCCGGCATTATATCCGTCATTCTGTCCCGTTTTTGGAGGAAGAGAATATCTGCCGTAACCTCCGTGCCTGCATTTTTAAGAAAAGCATTGTTCGGAAGTCTGACAGCACCTACAAGGTCGGCTCTCTGTGCGATATATTGACGAACCTTTGAATTTCTCTTATCCATAGTTCCGCTTGAAGTAATAAATGCAACTATACCGCCGGGGCGAACCTTATCAAGAGTTTTAGCAAAAAAATAGTCGTGTATCAGGAAATTGTGCTTGTTGTACTTCTTATCAGAAAGCTTGAAATCTCCGAAAGGCACATTACCCACAGCCACATCAAAAAAGCTATCCGGGAGCGTTGTATCTTCATACCCCTGAATAGCTACTGAATTTCTTTGATAAAGCTGCTGTGCAATTCTTCCTGTAATGCTGTCAATTTCAACACCGTAAATTCTGCTGTCTTTCATACTTTCGGGAATAAGTCCCATAAAGTTACCGATACCGCAAGACGGTTCCAAGATGTTGCCCTGACTGAATCCCATATTTTCAAGTGCTTTATACATTGACTTGATTATTGTGGGAGAGGTGTAATGCGATGTAAGAGTTGATGCTCTCGCCTGTTCATATTCTTCGGGAGAAAGTGCCGTGTATAACTCCTGAAATTCATTTGACCAATTTTGTTTCGTTTCATCAAAGGCATCTGCGAGACCGCCCCAACCGACATATTCGGAAAGTATTTTCTGCTCTTCAGGTGTTGCAAGTCTGTGTTCGAACTCACACTCTTTCAGCACCCTTATAGCTTCCATATTCTTTCTGAATTTTTCTTTAGCTCCGCCCCAGCCAAGTTCATTATTATCAATGACAAAGTTATTTCTTTGTGCCATTGGAATTTCAGGATATACAATAGTATTTGCTACCTTTGCAGGCTTTGGCTTTTCAAATTCAGGAACAATGGGTTCTGCCGCTACCTCTTTTTCTTCGGGCAAAACCTCTTTAAGTCTTGCAATAAGATTTTCAACTCTCGGTCTGAACTCGTCATCAGCTTCCATTTGAGCATATATGTTTTCCATAGTATCCAATGCTCCCCGAACACCTTGAGGTGTTGCAAGTTCAACTGATAATTTTTCTACTGCGTCATCCAACCCTTCATCAATTTCAAGACTGTCAAGAAACTCAAAGTAATCGTAATCATAAATAAACACAGCAAGGTCCTGTGCGAGTGAAGATGTATTTTTCTCATCGTTGCCGTACATTTCTGCCATTTCTCTTGCAATTTGTTTCTGAGAATCAGCAGTATCTCCGCCGTATGCACTTGCAAGCTCATCATCTGAATATTCATTGTCAAAGTTTTCTTCAACAATTTCTACTTTTTCCGTTGTTCTTCCCAAAGCTTTATCTGTAGAAATGACCTTATATGATTTATTATTTTCATCAAGAAGAATTACATCAAAGCCTGCGTCATTAAGAGTATTAACCTTTTCTTCAAGTTGTTCTTTCGGGAAAGAACACATCGCATAACCATAACCTTCAATAGTTTTTGCGGTCAATTCAACACCGAGCAATGCCTTTGCCTTCTCTGCATCAGTACCATACAGTTCGTATTTATCATCAACAGGAAATAAAATAACAGTTTCTCCATTGTCCTCTGAATGAAGTTCTTTAAAAAATTCGTCAAAAGACTTTTCGGTTTCTGCATAAAAAGGAGCGAGTTTTTCTTCCGGTATATAAACCAAATCATCAAAGCTCATTCCCTCAAGCTCTTTTTCTGTAAGTTCTGCAAGAGAATCGTATTTAATTTCTTCTACAAGTTTACCGTCAACATATTTTTCTATTGAAAAATTCACAAGATTTGCTGCAACATCAATAGTAAACTTTCCGTCCTCGGTATGGGTAAATGCAAGTCCCACACGGCTTATATCTTCAAAATCAGCACTGTCAGAATCAAATTCTTCTTTAACATAAGCATTTATAACCCTTACAGCTTTTTCATAATCTTTATCTGTTTCTATGCCGTGTTCTTTTTTATATGCTTCGATATATGAAACTTCACCGCTTAACTCTCTTACACTGCCGTCACGGTTATAGTGGATTTCAATTTCATCGTCACGGTAAGGAACTTTCATCAGTTCTCTTGCATAGCCCTGACTATGAATATTCCGAAACCATTGCCGTGCAAAGCTTGTTAATTCGCTTTCAAGCTTTGGGTTAAAAGTTCCGCCATAAACCACTTGCTGATATATAGGGGGAACGTCCTGCTGAAAGCTTCGGGCGTGCAATTCT